>NZ_DJIQ01000001.1:3252-12241 GCF_002433705.1 Oceanicaulis sp. UBA6590 | reverse complement strand
TGCCCGACAAGGCGATCGACCTGATCGACCAGGCCGCGGCGCGGGTGAAGATCTCGGCCACTGCGCGGCCCGTGGACGTGCAGGAACTCGAAGCCGAGGTCGCGCAGATCAAGCGCGAACAGGACTATGCCGCAGCCCGCAAGCAATTCGACCGAGCAGCAGAACTGAAGAAGGAGCTGGAGCAGAAGCAGAAGGAGCTGGACGAGCTTCTGGAGATCTGGAAGCGCGATCAGGCTTCGGCGACCGCCGAGGTGCGCGCCGATCACGTCGCGCAGATCGTCTCCAAGATCACCGGCGTTCCGGTCACGGACCTGACCACCGAGGAGAAGGACAAGCTCCTCAAGCTCGAGGAGAAGCTGCACGAGCGCGTCATCGGCCAGGAAGAAGCGATCCGCGCCGTGGCCGATGCGGTGCGCCTGGCGCGAGCGGGTCTGCGCGAAGGTTCCGGTCCGACCGCGACCTTCCTGTTCCTCGGGCCGACCGGGGTTGGCAAGACGGAACTGGCCAAGACGCTCGCGGAGGTGATCTTCGGCGACCAGGATGCGCTGATCCGTATCGACATGTCGGAGTATGGCGAGCGCCACTCGGTTGCCCGGTTGGTTGGCGCACCTCCGGGCTACGTCGGATACGACGAAGGCGGGCAGCTGACGGAGAAGGTGCGCCGTCGGCCCTACTCGGTCGTGCTCCTCGACGAGATCGAAAAGGCGCATCCCGATGTCTACAACATCCTGCTTCAGGTGTTCGACGATGGCCGCCTGACAGATGGCAAGGGCCGCGTGGTGGACTTCACTAACACCATCATCATCGCCACCTCGAACCTCGGTTCGGACATCATCCAGCGCAACCTCACGAAACGCGGCAGCAGGGAGTTCGACGAGGCCAAGCAGAAATCCGAACTGATGGAGGTGTTGCGCGGTCATTTCCGGCCAGAGTTCATCAACCGGATCGACGAGATCATCGTCTTTCATTCGCTGAATCAGTCGGAGATCCGCCAGATCGTCGAGTTGCAGCTCAACCGGGTGAAGCGGACCGCCCTTACCCAGGGCGTCGAACTCGAACTCGATGTGAGCGTCGTGGATCACTTCGGCGCGGTCGGCTTCCGCCCCGAATTCGGTGCCCGCGAGCTACGCCGGCTGATCCGGTCGGAGCTGGAGACCGAGTTGGCTCGCGAACTGCTCTCGGGGCGGATCGAGGATGGCGACAAGGTCCGCGTCGCCTGGTCAGCGGACGAACAGAAGGTCGTGTTCGAAAAGATCCCAAGGGACACCGGTGACGACAGCCCGGACGATCCGGCCCAAGCCGGGATCGGCGAGTCCAGCGCAGTTGCCGAAAACAAGGCGGACGCTCCGACGCCCGATGTCCCGGTCGACGCCAAGGATAAGGAGCAGTCCAAGGGCGATAAGTCTACCGGGTGACGTCGTGAAGGACTGGCCGGCGCGATGACGGTCGCGCCGGCTCATTTCGTCGGAGGGTTACAGGAAGGATCCACGGCATGAAAGTCATCAGAGCATTTCGCAATCTTGACCGGCACGGGCAACAGCGCGCGCCTGAGGTCATCGAGGAAGAGGTGCGGCAACTTGAACCTCATCTTGTACGCTTCAGCGAAGATCTCGTCCGGCTCGAAGTCGTCGCCTCCCAGACGAGGGGCAAAACGCGCATCCAGGTCAGCCTGCGCCTGCAACTGCCCTCGGGCGTGATCGCGGCGCAGGAAGAGGGGTTCGAGATCGAGCCTGTCCTGCGCAAGGCCTTTGCCGACCTGCGCCACCAGGTCGATCGGCATGTGGCGCGCCTCAAGCACGAGCCTGAATACAAGCGTCCCGCCCGCCGGCGCCGGATCGGCGCCCCGCTGCCGCCCGCGCGGGATGCGGCGGAGGCGGAGCGGCGCCAACTCTTCTTCGACCTGATCGAGGATCATCTCGATACGGTCTACGACACCGTCAGGCGCGAGTTGACCTATCTCGAATGCAGCGGATCTGTGCCGGAGGGTTACCTCAGCGTTCGCGATCTTGTCGATGCGACGATCCTCAAGGGACTGGAAAGGTTCGAGCAGCGGCCCACCGAGTTTTCCATAGGCGACTGGCTGCTGAAACTGGCTTTCGAGAGCATCGAGGCCGAGGCGCGCGCCGCGCGCCGCGCGGTGCCGGAGGACGCCGCCTCGATCGACGCGAAACCCGAGACTCCGGGCGAGGAACCCACTGAGGCGGATCAGGCGATGTTCGAGTTCTACCAGCCCGACGAAGTGCTGATGCTGGAGGACCTCCTCGCCGACGACGGCGGCACAGACCCCGAGAGCCAAGCGGATCGGCATAAGATCGCCATGGTGCTGCACCGGGCAATCGCCGATCTTCCGTCGGTCGAACGCCGCGTTCTCTATCGGCTCCACCTCGACAGCGCTACGATCGCGGAGACGGCAGACCTTTTCGGCCTGACCGAGGCAGAGGTCGCGGAGATCGCAGAAAATGCGGGCGCGACCCTACGCGCGAGGCTTGCCGAAGCCGGGTTGGTCAGAGATCCATCAGACCGCGCGCCCATCGAACGGGAAATCGCTCACACGCAGCGTCTGCCTCAGCCGATCGAGGATCGCCGCCGCGTGGCCGCCGCCCTAACCGGCGAGGAGGCCGGCTCCGACACCTGACATGGAACTGAATAGGAGATCGACCAATGACCACAGCCTCTGAAAACCCGACCGACAAGATGCAGGACATGCTGTGCAGCCTGTCCCGGAATTGGTGGGCATTCGTGTTACGCGGCGTGCTCGCATTGGTCATCGCAGTGCTAGCCTTCGTCATGCCTGCGGAAGCGCTTCTGGCGCTCACGCTGGTCTTCGGCGCGTTCGCCTTTGCCGACGGCGTGTTCGGCCTCGTCGCCGCGATACGTAACATCCGCAAGGGCGAACGCTGGGGCTGGCTGATGTTCAGCGGCATTCTGGGCATCGCCACGGGCGTCGTCGTGGTTGTCTCGCCTTTTGTCGCGACGCTTGTGCTTGCGACATTCCTCTGGGCCAGCATCGCATTCTGGGCCGTGTTCTCGGGTGCCCTCGAGATCGCGGCAGCGATCCGCCTGCGAAAGGAAATCAACGGCGAAATCTGGCTGATCCTGAGCGGCCTTCTCTCGGTCGTTCTCGGTGTCGTCGTGACCTGGATGCTGCTGACGCGCCCGGTCGAAAGCTTCCTCGCCCTCGGCTGGCTGATCGGCTTCTACGGCGCGGTCTTCGGGGTGATGATGATCCTCCTCGGGCTACGGCTTCGCAAGGCGGATCGTTCGGACGGTGCGGCCTTCGATGACCCTCCCCCATCGGCAAAGGCGTGAGGTGCCCTGTGGTGGATGACGGGCGACTTGCCGGCGAGGAGCACGATTTCACCCGATGGGACGAAACGATCTTCGACCGTTGCCTGAGCACCGGCTTCAATCCGTTCGGCAGCGGTCCGACGCCAATCTTCCTGCGGCACCGGGACGCAAAGGCGCCGGACGCCGATGCAAAGCCGTGCATGCCACCTGACACCGAAAATGCGAGGTGCTGATGTCGAACCGCCTGCCTGACTTGGCATTTGCTGCTGCGGCCGCTGCCTTGGGCATCGGGATCGTTTTCGTTTTTCGTTCGATGTATCTTGCCGAAGACATACTGCCTTTCGCGCAGGAGATGACGCTCATCTTTCTAGGCGCTGTCGTGACGATCATTCTGACCGCGGCGCTTCTCAATCGCCAGACCGATCTCGAGCTTCGCAAGGAAGGAAGGGTCATCATCCTCCAGCAGCAATGCGACATTTACATGGCCTGCATCGAGAAGGTCGCAGAGATCGTGGAAACCGCAAGGCACGATGCCAAGCTGATCGATGAACTGCGTGTTCTCAGCCACAAGCTGGCTGTAGTCGCGAGTGCAGGGGTCGTGTCCAGCTTCGAGCAGGTACTGGAGAGATTGCAGTCCGGTTTTGCTGACGGCACGCTCTCGGACGGGGACGGAGAGGGCGTGATGAATGCCGTCGCCGATCTCACGATAGCGATGCGGTCGGACGTCCTGCACGCTGCTGCCTTTCCTTCGCAGAACACCGAACGCGCCGTTCGCCTGAATTCGAGGCGAATGGAAAAACTCGACGATCTCGAACGTCACCTTCTCGTATCCACCAACACCCGGGAGAACTGATATGCGCGGCCATAATCGCCCACCATTCCCGCCGAAAATTCCCGGAACCGATCTGCCATCCTGGGACGTGCCGACGGCAATCATCTACCGTCCTGCCCGTTCCGCGATGACATCGGCGCCTCGGCCCAACTACTGGGTCCTCGAGTTCGAGCCGTCCCGGCCGCCGCAGATCGAGCCGCTGATGGGATACACGTCCACCGGCGATCCCTATCGTCCGATTCGGCTGAAGTTTCCGGATCGCGACAGCGCCGTGGACTTCGCAGAGCGGCAGGACTGGCATTATGTCGTGCGCGAGGACGCTGGGGGAGCCCGGATGGCCAACCCTTGGGCGGGTGAGACGCGCCACCGGCTGCACAGGGGCGTCGATGCCCCGGGAGCCTTCCGGGTCGCGTTCCGCCCCGATCGCCGCCTCTCAAGAGGCGTTCAGCATGAGAGCACGGCCGACCCGTCTACCAGCGACAGGGAGAGTTTCGATCCGGTCCTCGAAGCCTCGCTCGAATCCTTCCCGGCCTCAGATCCGCCGGCCTGGACGGGCGTGACGATAGCCGGGAAAGAACAATGAACGGAATGGCCAGCGCGAGCGAGGATCTGCGGCTTGTTTCCCTATCTTGACAGCGTCGCGCGCCGCTACTCCCCCGTCATCGTATGGGCGGTCATCGGCATGAACGTCGTCGCGTTTCTCTATCAGACCAGCCTGCCGCCGCGCGTGCTGGACTGGTTCCTGTTCGAGTTCGCGCTGGTGCCCTCGCGCTTCTTCGGACAGCTGAGCCTCGTCGCCCCGTCCGACTGGACCCCATTCCTGACCAATATCTTCCTGCACGGGGGCTGGCTGCACCTCATCTTGAACATGTGGACGCTCTGGATCTTCGGCCCCGCCGTCGAAGATCGGCTCGGACCGGGTCGATTCACACTGTTCTATCTGTTCTGTGGTGTGGCGGCCGGACTGGCTCACGCGCTGGCGAACCCCCACTCAGTCGTTCCCGCGCTTGGCGCATCGGGGGCCATCGCGGGCGTGATCGGTTGCTACGCACGCATGTTTCCGGCGGCTCGGCTGGTGGTGATCGTGCCGATTCTGTTCATTCCGCTGTTCTTCGAAGTGCGCGCGTTCATTTTCGCAATGATCTGGTTCTTCATGCAGGTCGTTCCCGGCTTCCTGTCGCTCGGCAGCGATCCGGCCACCGGCGGGGTCGCCTGGTGGGCGCATATCGGCGGGTTTGTCGCCGGTTGGCTCGTAACGCCACTCCTGCGAAGGCGCGCCGACGCCTATCGCCACTATTATCGCGACGAGGGCATCTATGGGTTTCTGCCGGATGGCCGACGAGAAGGAGGACAAGGTCCATGGACATAATGCAGCTGTTCTGGCTGTTCTTCATCATATCCGCTCTGCAGCCTGTGCTGCAGCGCAGATATCTTGAGGCGATGCGCACACGCAAGATCGCCCAGATCGAGAAGAAGCGCAGCAGTCGCGTCATTCTGCTGATCCATCGGCAGGAGACCATGAACCTGCTGGGCTTCCCCCTGATGCGCTACATCGACGTCAACGACTCCGAAGAAGTCCTGCGCGCGATCCAGATGACCGACGATGAAGTGCCGCTCGACATCGTGCTGCACACACCGGGCGGCCTTGTGCTGGCGGCAACACAGATTGCCCGCGCCATTCAGGGACACAAGGGCAAGGTCACAGTGTTCGTGCCACATTACGCGATGTCCGGTGGCACGCTGATCGCACTCGCTGCCGACGAGATCGTGATGTGCGAACACTCCGTGCTGGGACCCGTCGATCCGCAACTTGGCCAGTTGCCTGCTGCCTCGCTCATCAAGGTCGTCGAGGAGAAACCCATCGCCGAGATCAACGACCAGACCCTGATCATGGCCGATGTCGGTCGCAAGGCCATTGCGCAGATCGAGGCATTCGCGAAACGTCTGCTGTCCGACAAGATGGACGAGAACCGCGCAGCGTCCGTGGCAGCGAAGCTGGCGACGGGCACTTGGACCCACGACTATCCCATCTCTGCCGACGAGGCCCGCGACATGGGCCTGCCCATTGGAACGGACATGCCCAAGGAAATACTGGAGCTGATGACGCTCTATCCGCAGCCGGTTCGGCGCCAGGGCGGTGGCGTGGAATACCTGCCCGAGCCGCGGCAACGAGAGGCGCGCGGCGCCATGTCCACGCGCTGAATGCTTGCATCAGCCGGCCGCCAGGACCGGCTCGTCAACGAAAGGATACAGGATGCCCACGGTCGCTTGCCCGCACTGCAATTCCACCAACAGAGTGCCGCAAGAGCGCCTGACCGATAATCCCAATTGCGGACGCTGCGGCGCGCCCCTCTTTCAAGGCAGGCCCGTCACGCTTACAGCGACTAATTTTGACCGTCATGCGAATGCCGAACTGCCATTGCTGGTCGATTTCTGGGCTGAGTGGTGCGGGCCATGCAAGATGATGGCGCCCCAATTCGAGGCGGCGGCGCAGTCGCTCGAGCCAAATTTCCGCCTTGGTAAGCTCGATACGGAAGCCGAACAGAAAATCGCCAGCCGCCACGGGATCCGCAGCATCCCCACTATGATCCTGTTCAAAAGCGGCAACGAGATCGCGAGGACGAGCGGCGCAATGTCCGCCGTCCAGATTGCGCAGTGGGCACGCTCGCACGTCTAGAGTTTACAGGTATTGGCCTTCCCTGCGCCATGCCATCAGGAGAAGAACATGCATGGCGTGACCGGATTTGTCGAAAGTGCGGCCTTGTTGGTCTTTGCCGCGTTCGTGCTCGTGACGATATGTTCACGGATCAGCGTGCCCAGTATCGTCGGTTACATTCTTGCCGGCATAATCATCGGACCTGCCGGCCTCGGCCTGATTGCTGAGAGCGCTGCCCTGAGCAGCATTGGCGAGATCGGAGTGGTACTCCTGCTGTTCGCTCTTGGCCTGGAATTCTCGTTCGAGAAGCTCGTAACGCTCAGGAAGCATGTCTTCGGTCTTGGAGCCGCGCAGGTTGCAGTCACGACGATAACGGTATCGTTGGTAGCGAGTCTGATCTTCGATCTCGCGCCCGTCCCCGCAATCCTCATCGGCGGGGCCGTTGCCATGTCATCCACGGCCATGTGCCTCAAGGTGCTCGCAAGCGCGAACGCTCTGGGATCGGCCCAAGGACGTCTGTCCATTGCAGTGCTTCTGTTTCAAGACTTGGCAGCTGTCGCATTCCTGCTTCTGCACGATTCGATGAGCGGAGCCGCCGAGGGACATGGCGTGATAACGGTCATCGCCAGTTCTACGGCATTGGTTGCAGCTCTGTTCATTGCCCGTGGCCCCCTGCAGGTGCTTGCCCGTTGGGTCGCGTCGCGTGGCGATCCGGAACTCGCCCAACTCCTCGCGCTCACCATTGCGCTCGGGTCTGCGATCGTCGCGACCTCCGTCGGTCTTTCTCCGGCACTCGCCGCATTCGCGGCCGGCATGATCATCGGCGAGGGTGACGCCCGCCATGCCGTCGAGAACGAGATCCGGCCCTTCCGCGATTTGTTTGTCGGGATTTTCTTCGTCGGCATCGGAACGCAATTGCCACTTTGGATTATCCCGTATGCGTGGCCAGTCGTGCTGAGCTGGCTCGCGATCATATTTGCGGGCAAGACGCTGATCGTTTTGGTCGTCGCCCGACTATTCGGCGAGTCGCTTCAGACCGCATGGAGGACTGGGATCATCCTGGGCCACGGAGGAGAATTCAGCCTGATGCTGCTGTCGGCTTCCGCGGCATCGGGCATTGTAGCCGACGAGTTCGCCGGCCCCCTCCTTGTCGCGACTGGAGCGAGCATGCTGGTCGGTAGTCTTATGGTTAGATGGGCGGGGCTAAGGGTTTAGCAGGGTCAACATCAAGATAACTATGTTTCTCAGATCACTGAGAGCACGCCCGCACCTGATCACGCATGACGCTATAGTCGGAGAGTATTTCGGCTATTGCCGACCTCTCCGGCAACAGATCGAGCTCGTCGGCTGCGCGTGCCTGGAAGTCGCGGCTATACTCGACAACCGGCGGACAGACGGTCGCGACGCGGGAATCAGAAGCGACCGTCGCGCAGGCGGTCAGCGAGATCGTCGTGATCACGAGGACGGCGAGCCGCCGCTTCCAGCATCCGACGTTGGACGTCATTGGCCTTCTCCATGGTTTCAAGGCGTTCGGCGAGGCGTCCCGCTCGCCCCCCGGAGCGCCGAAGCGAAAGCAGGAACAGGAGCACGGCGAACGCGATGGCGCCGTAGCGCAGAGCTACCCGCATGCACGGGCGGGCGGCGAACCCGGTCAGGAGCGCGGTGATCATCGCAGCCCCTTCTTCCAATCGTCGAGCCGAGCGTAGATCGTGACCGCGATGCCGGCGAGCGCCACCGCGATGAACACCCAGCGCAGTGTGTCGAGATACGGCACGAGCGTCAGGATCGCGGTCTGGGTCTCCGCCAGGACGCTCTGAGCCACCTCGACCCCGGCGACACCCAGCGTCGCCACACCGGCTGCGCCGCCGCCCTTCATGGTGCGGCTGTCAGCCAGCACCTCGCGCGCGGGCGGCGTCTCGGCTGCAAATGCCGTCGCCCGGACCGGGAACCGCTCGCCCCACTGGCGCGCGGGCCCGACGTCGACATGGATGAACCCCGAGCGCGGATAGAAGCCGAAGCCGAGGAATCCGACCTCCCGCGCCGCCGCCTCGAAGGCCGCTGGGTCGTGGTTCGCCATGGCGATATCGAAGGCGGCGCCGTCGAGATGCTTCGACCGCGTGGCGCCGCCGACGGCCCGGTTGTGCGCCGGACTGCGGTAGGCCGAACGGACGATGAGCGGCTTGCCAAGCCGGGCGCGGCGGCGCCACCAGCCG
>NZ_DJIQ01000001.1:0-2983 GCF_002433705.1 Oceanicaulis sp. UBA6590 | reverse complement strand
GCGGTAGGCCGAACGGACGATGAGGGGCTTGCCAAGTCGGTCGCGCAGCGCCTGGAGCTTGTCGAGCGCATCTTCGTTGATCCGCAGGGAGCCGCTGCCTCGGCAGGCGATCTCCGCGGGCGAGAAATTCTTCCAGCGCCATGAGCGCTCGGGCACGTCGCGCCAGTGTTTGTAGGTCATGGTCGTCATGGCAGGTCTCCAGGCACAAAAAAGCCCGCTCCTCGACGAGGGCGGGCGGTGGTCTGATGGGTCGGGCGGATGGGTTAAGGCGTCGGTCCGAAGAGCTTCAGCTTGATGGCGATGCCGGCCATCAGGGCGAGCAGGACGCCGGTGGTGATCAGCCGCACGGCGGTCTGGACGGCCGTCTGTTTCGCGAGCCGGAAACCCGCGAGCAACGAGCGAAGATCACGGATGTCCTCGGCGGCATCCTGGCCATCGAGGCCGACCTCATGCAGGGCGCGCCGCGCACCCGTCTCGGCCGCGCGCTCCAGCAGGGCTTCAAACTCGGCGGCCGGCAGCGCGATCAGCGCCCCGCTTTCTGGTTCCTTGTCCATGACGCAATCCGGGAGTGATCAGAGGACCAGCGAGCCGGCCAGCGTGAACCCGATCCCGGCGAGCGTGGCGTCGGGTGTCGATGGCGCGACCACGCTGAGCACCTGGCCGGGCTCCAGCACGGTGTCGCTGGCGGCGATGAAGGTGGCGCTCGTAGCGGCGGCGGCGAAGCGCATGGTGGCGCTGCTCACGCCATCGACCCGGATGTCGAAATCCGCACTTGCGGTTGCCGCGGCCACGGCGCTGGCATGGCTGCCCGCAAGATCGACTTTCAGCCGGATGCGTCGCGCCACCGGCACCCGCGCGATCACCTCGTCCGCTGCCGGCTGCCCGGCCTTGTAGCCGCTGATGTCGGCCGGGGGATCGGCCGCATCCGCAGTCTCGACAACCTCGATCGCCAGCCACGTTCGCTCGAGGCCACGCAGCTCCCCGGCCGTGCCGACATAGACGGCCAGCTCGAACCAATCGCCCGCCGATACCGGAAGAACCGCGCTCGACAGGTTGCGCATCTGGTTGGAGTAGCCGCTGTCGCCGCGCACGATGAAGGACCCGCCGCCCAGCACGCTATTGCCGTTCTTGCGCACCTCGACCAGCTGACTGGTCGGCGAGGTCTGCCACTCGATGTTGCCGACGATCCGGACCTTCGTCACCCCGGCGGGAATGGTCAGGCGGGAGGGCTGTCCGGCATCCCAAAATGCGTCGCTGTCATACTCGGCGCTTTGCCATGGGACGGCGACGTAGACGCCGGTCGTCGCGACGCTGAAATTGGTCGAGCGTCGCAGCAGCGCGCCCCGGAAGGGGAGCAGAGCGCGGTTGAAGATGCCGACGCCTGCGGCGCCCCACGCGGCTCCATCGAACTGGAGGACGTCGCCATTGGCGGCGCCGGCGATGGAGACGTCGGTGAGATCACCCAGCGCGCCAGCGCCGCCGCCGACCCCGTAGAGATCGCCGCCATTGCCCTGAACCAGCACCGTCGCGCCCGGAACGATGACGACCTCCGCGCCGGAGCCCGCGTATTTGGCGCGGACGTCCTGGCCGCCGCTGGTCTCGTTTCGGATTGCGAGCCGCCGGTGGTTGGTGGGCAGCGTCAGGGTTCGGGATGCTGTCAGCGTGCCGGTGAGGATGATCAGACCGTTACGGTTGGCTTGGGTGCCCGTCAGCGTCATGTTGGCGTCGGCCATCGCTACCGACAGCGCCCGGTTCATGGCGTTGTCGAGGGCATCGACCGCGTCGTTGATCGTTACCTCTTTCTGGTTCTGGGCGGCCGCGACATGGGTCACGGCCAGATTGGGGCTGGGCATCAGTTGAACTCCAATGTGACGGTGCGCGGGAAGCCGCGGCCCGCGACGGCGCTGATCTGGAAGACGGTGACGGTCAGGGACGACGGGACGACACCGAAGTCGGCGAGGATGTCGGCATTGGCGTAGACGACGTTCGGGTTCGTCGCGGAGAGCGTCCGCTTCACCGTGCCGCCCGGGGTAGAGAGGATGTCGATCTCGTAGGCCTCGGAGGTCTCGCCGAGCGGGACGAGGCCGGTGCCGTCCTTCAACTCGCCACCTATCCGGGTCCGTCGGACCCAGGAGAGACTGATATTGGCCGGATTGCCGGTCAGAGCCGCCTGCACGTTCCAGGGCGCGTAGGGCTTGAGGTCCCGGCCGGTATGGCTAGCGACCAACGTTTCCGCATCCTCGAAGATCGTGCCGAAGCCGACCGCCCGCCAGGACCGGGGGAGATCGAGATCGCCGAGCGAGGTGACCATGGTCTCGACATCGTCGGGGTCGAGGAGGACAAACAACTCGCCGGCCTCGTGCCCGTCCACGAAGACATCGGTGCCACGTCGGCCCCGCAAAAGCCCGGACAGGGTGTAGGAGCCGTCCGGGTTCAGCGTCACGTCGCGGAACTGGATGATCTCGGGCTCGCCGTTGGCTTTGAGCACGAGGGCCGCATTGGCGCCGCTGAGCATCGAGTCCTGTGTGACGCTCTCCAGCCGTTCACCGCCGGTGGTCATGAACACCGTGAGGCTGTTCGTCTCATCGGTCGCGAACGGGGATGTCGGCCTGCCGAGGGCATTCGCCGTGGCGCCCCAGGCCGTCTCGCTCAGGGATCGACCGACCTGCGCCCACGCCGTGCCGTCGACGCTGCGGTAGAGAGAGGCACCGGGCCAGCCCGGGCCTCCAAAGCCGCCCATGAGGTAGTAGATCCGCGACCCCGACCCGCCGGTGTCATCGGTATCGCGCAGCAGCGGAAGGTCCGGCAGGATCAGCCGCGTCGCGGCCTGACTGCCGACGAGCTGTACCGGTTTGCCGGAGCCGCCATCGGCAGCCACGTTGGAGACGTAGGTGGCGGCAGCTTCAGAGACTCCCTTCACCGCGAGCGAGAAATCCGCCCCGACATCGAGACGGGTGATGCGGGTCCGGAAGGTCGAGCCCGA
>NZ_DJIQ01000052.1:17855-41162 GCF_002433705.1 Oceanicaulis sp. UBA6590 | reverse complement strand
CTGACCCAGTGGTGGTACGGCCACAACGCCGTGGGCTTCTTCCTGACCGCCGGCTTCCTGGCGATCATGTACTACTTCATACCCAAACGGGCCGAGCGGCCGGTCTATTCCTACCGCCTGTCGATCATCCATTTCTGGGCGCTGATCTTCATCTACATCTGGGCCGGCCCCCACCACCTGCACTACACGGCTCTGCCGGAATGGGCGCAGACGCTGGGCATGACCTTCTCGATCATGCTGTGGATGCCGTCCTGGGGCGGGATGATCAACGGTCTGATGACCCTGTCGGGGGCCTGGGACAAGCTGCGCACCGACCCGGTGATCCGCATGCTGGTCGTCTCGGTGGCCTTCTACGGCATGTCGACCTTTGAAGGCCCGGTCATGTCGGTCCGCGCGGTGAACTCGCTGTCGCACTATACCGACTGGACCATTGGCCACGTGCATTCGGGCGCTCTGGGCTGGGTGGGCTTCATCTCCTTCGGCGCGATCTACTGCCTGGTTCCCTGGCTGTGGAAGCGCAAGGGTATGTTCTCGCGCGCCCTCATCGAATGGCACTTCTGGATCGCGACCCTGGGCATCCTCCTGTACATCACCTCCATGTGGGTGTCGGGCATCATGCAGGGTCTGATGTGGCGCTCCTACGACTCGCTGGGCTTCCTGGAATACTCCTTCGTCCAGACGGTCGAGGCCATGCATCCCTCCTACATCATCCGCGCTCTGGGCGGCCTGATGTACCTCACTGGCGCGCTTCTGATGGCCTGGAATGTCTACAAGACCATCAAGGGCGACGTCGCCGATACCGAGGACGCGGTGAACCCGCAGTCCGCCGCTATCCAACCGGCCGAATAGGGAGGCGGATATGGCGAAAAAACAAAATCCGATCTGGGGCTGGCACAAGAAGGTTCTCGAGCAGAACTCGCTGGTGCTCACCGTGGGCGTCCTGGCTGTCGTCTCCATCGGCGGCCTGGTGGAAATCGCTCCGCTCTTCTATCTCGACGAGACCATCGAGGAAGTGGAGGGCGTGCGCCCCTACTCCCCGCTCGCGCTGATGGGCCGCGACATCTACATCCGGGAAGGCTGCTACAATTGCCACTCCCAGATGGTGCGTCCGCTGCGCGACGAGGTGGAGCGCTATGGCCACTACTCGCTGGCGGCCGAGAGCATGTACGACCACCCCTTCCAGTGGGGCTCCAAGCGCACCGGGCCGGATCTGGCCCGCGTGGGCAACAAGTACTCGGACGAATGGCACCGCGACCATATGCGCGACCCGCGCTCGGTGGTGCCTGAATCCATCATGCCGCCCTATGCGTTCCTGGAAACCACGCGTCTTGAAACCGAAGTAGTGGAAGGCCGCCTGCGGGCCCTGCGCCGGCTGGGCGTGCCCTATACCGACGAGATGATCGAGAACGCGGAAGCCGATCTGGAGGCCCAGCTCGATCCGTTCTCGGCCAGCTATGACGCCTTCCTGGCCCGGTATCCGGGCGCGCCGGTCCGCGATTTCGACGGCAATCCGGAGATGATCTCCGAACTCGACGCCCTGATCGCGTATCTGCAGGTGCTCGGCACCATGGTGGACTTCTCCACCTATGAAGCCGACGCCGACGAGAATCTGAGGTAGGCCGCCATGTACGAGATGCTTTCAAGCTTCGCACAGACCTGGGGGCTGATCGGCTTCGTCGCGCTCTTCGCCGGCGTGCTGGTCTACGCCCTCTGGCCGAAAAACCAGGACAAGTTTGACGACGCCGCGCGCGTGCCGCTCGAAGACGACGCACGCCCCGCCGCCGCCTCGGCCACGGAGGACAATCATGGCTGACGAGCACAAGAAAGACGTCGACGCCTATAGCGGCGTGGACACGACGGGCCATGAATGGGATGGCATCAAGGAACTCGACAACCCGCTGCCGCGCTGGTGGGTGTGGGTGTTCTACGCCTCCATCGTTTGGTCGGTGATCTACTGGGTCTTCATGCCGGCCTGGCCCGCCCTGCCCGGCATGGACGGGCATACCCGCGGTCTGCGTGATCACTCCGAACGGGCCAATGTGGCCGCGGCGGTGGCCGAGCTCGAAGCCAGCCGCGCGCCCATGTTCACCCGCCTCACCGAGGCGGCGAACACGGGCGGCATCAGCGCCATCGAGGCGGATGCGGACCTTCTGAGCTTCGCGCTCGCGGCGGGATCCTCGGCCTTTGGCGATAACTGCGCCACCTGTCATGGCGCAGGCGGTCAGGGCGCCATCGGCTACCCGAACCTCAATGATGATGTCTGGCTGTGGGGCGGGTCGTTCGACGAGATCCGGCACACCCTGCATGTGGGCATCCGCTGGGAGAGCAATCCCGATACCCGCTTCTCGCAAATGCCGTCCTATGGCCGCGACGAGCTTCTGTCTCGTGAGGAAATCTCTGCGGTCACCGATTACGTCATGACCCTGTCTGACATGATCGAGCCCACCGAGGCCGGTCAGACCACCGGGGCCGAGATTTTCGATTTCCAGTGTTCGGCCTGTCATGGCGCGAACGGCATGGGCGACCGCACGCAGGGCGCGCCCAACCTGACCGACCAGGAATGGCTGTACGGCGGCACGCGCGACCAGATCTACAACACGATCTGGCGGGGCCCCTATGGCATGATGCCGGCCTGGGAAGGGCGTCTGGATGAGGAAGTCATCACCGCCCTAGCCGCTTACGTTTACCTGCTGGGCGGCGGTGAAAGCGAAACGATCACCGAAGCCAGTGCGGCGGACGTGATCAACGCCCGGGAGGCGGGGCGCTAGGAACGCCTCGCCCGGACGGGCCCGACGATCAAGCGCCATCTGGTTCTCTGGGGCGAGCCGGATGGCGCACTTGTCTGACTACGCGGCCGGAGGCCGGAGAAGACCATGAACCTGATCAAGAATCGTCCCCAAGCGCGGGAACAGGCGGCGGACGGCGTGGAAGCCCATGACGCCGTTGCGGTCAACGCCGCCCATTCGCGCGAACTCTACAAGAAGCGCGAACCCATCTATCCCAAGCTCGTGCACGGCAAGTTCCGTCTGGGCAAATGGGTCTTCATGGCGCTGGCCCTGGGCGTCTACTACATCCTGCCCTTCCTGCGCTGGGACCGCGGCGCGGGCGCGCCCGACCAGGCGGTGCTCGTGGATTTCGCCAATGCCCGCTTCTATTTCTTCTTCATCGAGATCTGGCCCCAGGAAGTCTATTACATCACCGGGCTTCTGATCGTCTCGGCGCTGGCGCTGTTCCTGGTGACCTCGCTCTTCGGCCGGGTCTGGTGCGGCTATGCCTGCCCCCAGACCGTCTGGACCGACCTCTTCATCGCCGTCGAGCGGATGTTCGAGGGCGACCGCAACAAGCGCATCATGCTCGATCGCGCGGAGTGGAGCTTCAACAAGGCCTGGCGCAAGATCGGCAAGCATGCGGTCTGGCTGCTGATCGCGGCGGCCACGGGCGGCGCCTGGATCCTCTATTTCCACGACGCCTTCGCGGTCGTGAACAATTTCGTCACCGGCCAGGCCGCGCTGACGAGCTATATCTTCTTCGGCGTGCTGACCTTCACCACCTATGTGCTCGCCGGCACCATGCGCGAGCAGGTCTGCACCTATATGTGCCCCTGGCCGCGCATCCAGGGCGCGCTGATCGACAAGGAAGCGCTGAGCGTGACCTATCGCGTCGATCGCGGCGAGCCGCGCGGCCGGCACAAGAAGGGCGAAAGCTGGGAAGGCCGCGGCGACTGCATCGACTGCAAGGCTTGCGTCGCCGCCTGCCCCATGGGCATCGACATTCGCGACGGCGACCAGCTCGAATGCATCAACTGCGCGCTGTGCATCGACGCCTGCGACGACATCATGGCCAAGATCGGTCGCCCCAAGGGGCTGATCGCCTATGACAGCCAGGACAATGTCGATCGTCGCGCCCAGGATCTCAAGCCGCGCTACCGGTTCCTCCGCCCGCGCACCATCCTCTATGCCGTGCTGATCGCGGCGGTCGGCGGGCTGATGATGTTCAGCCTCATGAACCGGGCGGTTCTCGATCTCAACGCCTATCGCGACCGCAGCCCGAACTATGTGCGCCTGTCTGACGGCTCGGTGCGCAACGGCTATACGCTCACCATCCTGAACAAGACCGGCGAGACGCGCACCTATGAGCTGACCATCGAGGGCGACCCCGCCATGCAGCTCCGGGTTCTGGGCGCAGATGAGACATCTCGTCAGCTTGAAGTCGGCCCCGACCAGACGCAGGATTTCCGGGTATTCGTCACCTTGCCCCGGGATGCGGTGGATGCGCCCTCCGAACCGTTGAGCTTCTTCGTCACAGACATGGAGACCGGCGAGACCGCGCAGACCCGCTCCGCCTTCCAGACTGGAGAGATCCGATGACCGACTATACCGCCCCAGAGGGCTCTTCCGGCTTCCGCATCACCGGCTGGCACGTGCTGGCGGGCATGATCCTGTTCTTCTCCACGATCATCGCGGTGAATGCGGTCTTCATCTCGCTGGCGGTGCAATCCTTCCCTGGCGAGGACCAGCGTCGCTCCTATGTGCAGGGGCTGGAATACAATGACGTCATCGCCCAGCGGCGCGCCCAGGCGGCGCTCGGCTGGACAGCCGCGGTCAATCTGGCGGACGACCGGGTGCTGATCCGCGTCACTGATGCGGACGACCAGCCCGTCATGGGCTTGTCGCTGACCGGGGCGCTGCGCCATCCGGCCAATACCGACCTTGATCACGCCCTCACCTTCAATGAGGCGCGCCCGGGCGTGTATTCCGCCCCGGTCGAGGCTGTCACCGAGGGCAACTGGACCCTGCATGCCGAAGCGGAAGACGCGGACGCGCCGTTCGTGCTGGAGCGCGAGTTGTGGCGTCAGTAGAGCCTGTTCTCGGCCCCGCGATTGCGCAGGCGGGTTCGCCCGCCCAAGCCCATGGGGACGAGATCACCGCCTTTGTGCGCGAGACCGAAGAGGGCAAGGCGATTGATCTTGCCGTCGAGGGGGCTCATTGCGCCGCCTGCATCGTCAAGATCGAGGACGGGCTGCAAAAGCTCGACGGCGTCAAGCGCGCCCGCCTGAACCTCTCAACCGGACGTCTGGCGGTGAAGTTTCATGGCGCGGACGCCAAGGCCGAAGAGATTGTGGGGCGGCTGGAGCATCTGGGCTATCGCGCCCGGCCCTATCAGCCTGAAACTGCTGACGATCCCAAATCCGATGAAGAGAAGCGCCTCTTGCGCGCCCTCGGCGTGGCGGGCTTCGCCTCCGCCAATGTGATGCTGATGTCCATCTCGGTCTGGGCGGGGGAAGGCGAGATGAGCCTTCCCACCATCACCCTGATGCACTGGATTTCCGGGCTGATCGCCCTGCCCGCCGTCGCCTATTCGGGCTGGCCCTTCTTCAAGAATGCCATTGCGGGCATCAAAAGCCGCAACGTGAACATGGCCCTGCCGATCTCGCTGGCGGTGCTGCTGGCGTGCGGCCTGTCAATCTATGAGACGGCGCTCGGTCATGGCGCGGCCTATTTCGACGCCGCGATCATGCTGTTGTTCTTCCTGCTGATCGGTCGGTTTCTGGATGTGCGACTGCGCGCCCGCGCCGGTCAGGCGGCCCGCGACCTCGCCGCGCTTCAGGCCCGCATCGCCCACCGCATCGAACCGGATGGCGCGATCAAGGCCATTCCAGCGCGTGACGTGAAACCGGGCGATCTGCTGCGCATTGCACCGGGCGACCGCCTGCCGGTCGATGGCGTCATCATCGAAGGCCGTGGCGAGATCGACGCCGCGCTTGTCACCGGCGAGACCCAGCCGCAAATGCTGGAGCCGGGGAGCACGGTCTATTCGGGCATGATCAATCTCAACGCGCCTCTGACCGTGAAGGCCACCGCCGCGCGCGATGATTCCCTGCTGGCGGAAATCGCGCGTCTTGTGGAAGCGGGCGAACAGGGCCGCTCGCGCTATGTGCGCTATGCCGACAAGGCCGCCCGCGCCTATGTGCCGGGCGTCTTCATCATGGCGCTCGTCACGCTGATCGGCTGGCTCGGCGTCACCGGAAACGTCCACGACGCGGTGATGAACGCCATCGCGGTGCTCATCATCACCTGCCCCTGCGCACTGGCGCTGGTGGTCCCCGCCGTTCAGGTGGTGGCCTCGGGCCGGCTCTATGGCGAGGGCGTGCTGGTCAAATCCGGCGACGCGCTGGAACGGCTGGCCGAAGCGAAATCGGTGGTCTTTGACAAGACCGGCACGCTGACTCTGGGCCGTCCGACCCTGGTCAATCGCGAGGATCTTTCTCCCCGCGCGCTCACTCTCGCCGCCCGGCTGGCGCGCGGCTCGCGTCACCCCATCTCTCGCGCGGTTGCGGACGCCGCAGGCCCCGGCCCGCTGGCCGATGATCTTCAGGAAATCGCAGGCGGCGGCCTGACCGGCACGGCTGAAGGCGCGGTAGTCCAGTTTGGCTCTGCAAGCTGGCTTGGCCTTGAAAAACAGGGCCAGGACCCTGACCCGTCGGTTCTGGAAGCCTGGCTTCTGGTTGAAGGCGAAACACCGGTCCGCTTTGTCTTTTCAGATGGTTTGCGGACGGACGCGCCCGAGGCCGTCACGGGCCTGAAAGCCCAGGGCCTGCCCGTCGAGCTTCTGTCGGGCGATCGCGAAGCGCCGGTCGCCGCAGCGGCCCATGCGCTCGGTCTTGATCGGTATCAGGCGGGGCTGAAACCCCAGGACAAGATCGCGCGGATCAACGCTCTGAATGAAGCGGGCGAGGCCCCGATCATGGTGGGCGACGGCATCAATGACGCCCCGGCGCTGGCGGCGGCCCATGTCTCCATCTCCATGGGTTCGGCGGCGGACATTTCACGCTCGGCGGCCGATCTCGTCATTCAGGGCGACCGGCTGGCCGCCCTGCCCCGCGCGGTTGAGATCGCCCGGGCCGCAAAGGCGCGGATGATGGAGAATTTCGCCCTCGCCAACATCTACAACGTCATCGCCGTACCGCTGGCGGTGTTTGGTCTGGTCACCCCGCTCGTGGCCGCCATCGCCATGTCCGCCAGCTCGCTCGTGGTGATGGCCAACGCATTGAGGCTCTGGCGCGCATGACCGCTCTACTCTGGCTGATCCCCGCCGCCCTCGTGCTCGGCGCGATGGGTTTGCTCGGCTTCTTCTGGGCGATGAAGTCGGGTCAGTATGACGATCTCGACGGCGCCGCCGAACGCATCCTCATCGATGATGACGGACCCATCGTGGATGACGAGGACGAGCGCTAGTTCATAAAACACTGAAACCCCGGCCATGGAGCCGGGGTCTCTGTGAGGACAAGGCGTTTTATTCTGAAGGAGGTCCCGCGTCTCGCTCTCGCTC
The DNA here is from genome assembly GCF_002433705.1 of Oceanicaulis sp. UBA6590. Lineage (NCBI taxonomy): Bacteria > Pseudomonadati > Pseudomonadota > Alphaproteobacteria > Maricaulales > Maricaulaceae > Oceanicaulis > Oceanicaulis sp. UBA6590. Next base: position 33,833 of record NZ_DJIQ01000052.1, on the reverse strand, counting down.
GCCCGGGATTTCAGCCTTGGATCAGGCGTGGTTCTTCTCGGCCAGACGCGCCTCGACTTCCTTGGCGCTCGGTTTCGGGCGCGGGTTGAAGTCCTTGTAGGCGCGCCAGCTGGCATGGGCGATCAACGGGAAGGTGATCGCGATGCCGACCCCGAACAGCGCAAGACCCGCCCCGGTCGCAAAGGCGATGATCCAGGCCCAGACCAGCATCACCTCGGGCTGCTCCTTGACCGCCTTGATCGAGGCGACCACCGCGGTCACCGCATCCACATCCTGATCCACCATCATGGGGAAGGAGAGCGCGGACACCATGAACGCCACGAGCGCCAGAGCCGCGCCGACCAGCGTGCCGATCACCATCAGCATGACGCCCTGCACATCGGTGAACAGGAAGGGCAGGAAGCTGTCGAGGCGGAAATCGGCTTCATGGGTGAACAGCGCGAACATCATCTGCGCCAGTCGCGCCCAAGTCAGGAAGAAGACGAGCATCAGCACGCTCAGCAGCGCCAGCTGGGTGAACCGGCCCGCCGGTATCGACCAGAAATCCCACAGACCCGGCGTCTGGCCCTGATCGCGCATCTGGCTGATGCGGTAGATCCCGATGGCCGAGGCCGGCGCCACCAGCGCAAAACCGCCCATCATCACCGGCACCACCGCGCCCTGACCGAGTGACCAGAGGCCGACCGTGATCAGAAGGCCGATGACGGTGAAGACAACGCCATAACCGATGGACAGGAAGGGTGCGGCCCGCATGTCGTCAATGGCGCCCTTGATCCAGGCCCAGGGGGCATCGCGGCGGACTTTCTCCAGCGTAACCATGCAAACTCCTCCCTAGAATTTTTGTGTGTATTCCCGAGTGTGTTCCCATTTCCATGAACTGACAAGATCGTCTCCGGCCCAAGCGCCGATGGACAGGGGCTGAAAACTCTGAAACTCTGCGCAAAACTCCGGAGTGAACAGCGTTCACGTCAAAACCGGCAATAATCTCAGGGGGAGAGCATGACCCGTCATCTCGATTTCAAGGGCCGCACCGCTGTCATCACCGGCGCCGGCAGCGGCATTGGCGCAGCGCTCGCTGCGGCGCTCGCCGCGCGCGGCGCGAACCTTGCGCTCGCCGACATCAATGAAGCGCGCCTGCAAGAGGTCGCCGACGCCCTCAAGAGCAATGAGATCAAGGTGACGACCCAGAAGGTCGATGTCGCCGACAAGGACCAGATCGCAGCCTTTGCGGAGGCCGTCCAGCGCGAGCATGGCGCAGTCCATGGCCTTTTCAACAATGCCGGCGTGGCGCTCGGCGGCACGTTCGACCGGGTGAAGGATGATGATTTCGAGTGGTTGATGAACATCAACTTCTATGGCGTGGTGCGCATGACCCGCGCCTTCATGCCGCTCCTGAAGCAGGCGGATATGGCGCAGCTGGTGAACGTGTCCTCGATCTTCGGGATCGTCGCGCCCTCGGGCCAGACCGCCTATTCCTCGGCCAAGTTCGCCGTGCGCGGCTTCTCGAATGCGCTGATGCACGAGCTGGAAGGTACGTCCATCGGGGTGACGACCGTGCATCCGGGCGGGGTCAACACCCGTATCGCCGAGGACGCCAAGAAACCTGAAGACATGACCGAGGCGGAACTGGCGGCTGTGAAGAAAATGGCCAAGGAAGGCCTCGTCATGCCGCCGCCCGAAGCGGCCGAGATCATCCTGCGCGGCGTCGAGCGCCGCCTGCCGCGCGTGCTCGTGGGCAAGGACGCCCATACGCTCGCCATTCTCGAGCGGATTTTCCCGATCAAGTACTGGAACTTCATCAAGAAGCGGGCCAGCCGACCCCAAGCCGACTGACCCTGTCGTCTATTCGGCGGCGGCGGAGGCCGCCGTCTTCTCGATCTGCCGCAGCACGGCCTCGGCAAATTCAGAGCCGCTGGCCGCACCGCCCAGATCCGCCGTCCGCTCTTCGTGCAGCAAGGCTGCTTCCAGCGCCGCCTCCAGACGATCGGCGGCTCTGGGCTGGTTCAGGCCATAGCGCAGCAGCATGGCCGCACTGGCGATGGCGCCCGACGGGTTCGCCTTGTCCTGACCGGCAATGTCCGGCGCGCTGCCATGGATGGGTTCAAAGAGACCCGGTCCCGACGCGCCGAGGCTCGCCGAGCCCAGAAGCCCGATAGAGCCCGCCACCACGGCGGCTTCATCAGACAGGATATCGCCAAACAGGTTCTCGGTGACGATGACGTCGAACCGGGTCGGCCCGGTCACAAGCGCCATGGCCGCCGCGTCCACATAAAGATGATCCACCGACACATCGGGATAATCCGACGCCAGATCGTTGACCGTCTTGCGCCAGAGCCGGGAGGTGGCGAGCACATTGGCCTTGTCCACGCTGGTGAGCTTGCCCTTGCGGCCCTGCGCGGCCTTGAACGCTATCTCGGCGATGCGGCTGACCTCCACGCGGGAATACGCGCAACCGTCAAAGGCCTCCTCATCGCCTTCGCGCTTCTCGCCGAAATACATCCCGCCCGTCAGCTCGCGCACGATCAGCAGATCCGCGCCCGCCACCCGGTCCTCTTTCAGGGGGGAGAGATGCTCCAGCCCCTTGAAGACCTTGACCGGGCGCAGATTGGCGAACAGGCCCAGCGCCTTTCGCAAGCCCAGAAGCCCTTGCTCGGGCCGCTTCGCGCCGCCATCCCATTGCGGCCCGCCCACGGCGCCGAGAAAGATCGCATCAGCCGCTTGCGCCGCTTTCAGGGTCTCCTCAGGCAAGGGCTCGCCGCAGGCCTCGATCCCCGCCCCGCCGAACGCGGATTCGGAGAAGGTGAAGTCCAGATCCTCAAGTCGCGCCACTGCCTCGAGACAGGCCTGCGCCGCCCTGGCGACTTCCGGGCCGATGCCGTCGCCGGGCAGGATCAGGATGGACTGGCTCATGCCGCCTGCCCCTGCTCGAAGCGGGCAATGGCGTCAGTCTGGTTGAGGATGTAGCCCAGCGGGTCCACACCCTCGATCAGGCAGGTGCGGGCGAACGGGTCGAGCTTGAAGCTCGCGGTGATATTGCCCGCCGTCACGGTCTGATTGACCACGTCCACAGTGATTTCAAGGTCTTCCCGGTCGAGAAGCGCGGCATGGGCGGCCTCGTCGATTTCGCACACCACAAGACCGTTCTTGAGCGCATTGGACTTGAAGATGTCCGCCGCGCGCGAGGTGATGACGGCCTCGACGCCGAAATCGCGCAGCGCCCAGGGGGCGTGCTCGCGCGAGGAGCCGCAGCCGAAATTGTCGCCCGCAATCAAAATGCGTTGCTCCTCCCGGTTCACGCCAGTGAGCGGATGATCGGTCGGCGCGCCTTCTGGCGTGAAGCGCCAGTCATGAAAGCACGCCTCGGCCAGCGCGCCGCGCTCGGTCGTGGTCAGAAAGCGCGCGGGGATGATCTGGTCGGTGTCCACATTGGCGTCGCGGATCACGAAACTGCGCGCCGTGACGGTCTTGATCGGCTCATTGAGCATGGGACGCCTCCAGAATGCGGCGTGGATCTGCGATGGCGCCCGCAATCGCAGAGGCCGCGGCGGTCGCCGGGCTCGCCAGGATGGTGCGCACCCCCCGGCCCTGACGACCGGCGAAATTGCGATTGGACGTCGAGACGATACGCTCGCCTGAACGTCCGCTATCGCCATTCATGGCGATGCACATGGAGCAACCCGGCTCGCGCCATTCCGCCCCGGCTGTGCGGAAGATGGCGTCCAGCCCTTCGGCTTCCGCCTGACGTTTCACCTCTTCAGATCCGGGCACGACCAGCATGCGCACGCCCGGCTTCACATGACGCCCGGCGATGACAGCCGCCGCCTCACGCAGGTCTGACAGGCGCGCATTGGTGCACGAGCCGACGAATACCGCATCGATGGTTTCGCCCATCAGGGCCTCGCCCGCCTTGAAGCCCATATATTTGAGCGCCTCGGCGGCGGGGCCTTCCGGCGCGCGGGGCACAGAGGCGTCGATCGGCGCAGCCATGTCCGGGCTGTCGCCCCAGGTGACCATGGGGGCGAGTTTCGACCCATCCAGCCGCACTTCGGCGTCGAACCTGGCGTCCGGGTCGGATCTGAGGCTGGCCCAGCGCGCTTTCGCCGCTTCCCAGGCCGCGCCCTTGGGCGCGTGCTTGCGACCATCCAGCCAGGCGAAGGTGGTGGCGTCGGGCGCGATCATGCCCGCGCGGGCGCCCGCCTCGATGGACATGTTGCAGACAGTCATCCGCTCTTCCATGGACAGCGCCTCTATGGCCTCGCCGGCATATTCGATCACATGGCCGGACGCCCCGCCCGCGCCCAGCTCGGCGATGATGGCGAGGATCAGATCCTTGCCGCCAACACCATGGGGCAGGCGACCATCCACGGTGACGCGCATGGTCTTGGGTTTCGATTGCAAGAGCGATTGCGTCGCCAGCACATGGCCGACTTCCGTCGTGCCGATGCCGAAGGCCAGCGCGCCGAACGCGCCATGGGTAGAGGTGTGACTGTCGCCGCAGACAATGGTCATGCCCGGCTGGGTCAGGCCCAGCTCCGGCCCGATGACATGCACGATCCCGCGGTCCGGGCTGTCCCAGCCCGCCAGACGGATGCCATGCCGGCGGCAATTGTCTTCCAGCGTCTCGACCTGCTTTTTCGCCGCCGCGTTGATGTAGATCGGCTTGGACCCCGGCGCACGCGGCGTTGTTGGGGTGGAATGATCCAGCGTGCCATAAACGCGATCGGGCCGCCGCACCTTCAGGCCACGCTGTTCGAGCGCGGTGAAGGCCTGCGGGCTGGTCACCTCATGGATGAGATGCAGGTCGATATAGACCAGCGCCGGGGCGGCATCGGTCTCGGGCTGGATGAGATGGGCGTCCCAGACCTTTTCAAACAGGGTTTTCGGGGACGTCTCAGACGGCGACGGCGTTGTCATGTCCTGTCTCCTGGGCTTGGGCGTTGACGGGCTCCAGCCAGCCCCAGTCGTCCTGGGTGCGGCCTTCGAACAGACCGAAAAAACGGTCCATGATCAGCTTGGTGACCGGCCCGGCGCCCGCGGCGCGGGTGGTCTTGTCATCGATGGAGCGGATCGGGGTGACCTCGGCGGCGGTGCCGGTGAAGAAGGCCTCGTCGCACAGATACAGCATCTCGCGCGGCAGGGTCTGCTCGACCACGTCCAAGCCTTCGCGCTTGGCGAGACGGATCACGCTGTCGCGGGTAATGCCCTGCAGGATCGACGAGCTGGCGGGCGGGGTCATCAGCTTGCCGTCCTTGACCAGAAACAGGTTCTCACCCGCGCCTTCGGACAGGCGCCCGTCCACATCGAGACCAATGCCCTCCGCATAGCCGCGGGATTTCGCTTCCCGGCTGATCAGATAGCTCGAGAGATAGTTGCCGCCGGCCTTGGCCGCGGTCGGGGCCGTGTTGGGCGCCAAGCGGTTCCAGCTCGACACGCACACATCCACGCCCTTCGTCCGGGCGTCCTCGCCCAGATACGCGCCCCAGGGGAAGGCCGCGATATAGGTGTCGATCGGAGCATCCTGGGCGGGCACGACGCCGATGGAGCCATAGCCGATGAAGCTGATCGGCCGCAGATAGGCCGAACCCAGCTTGTTCTCGCGCAGCACCTGCTTGCAGGCTTCGGCCAGCTCCTGCGCGGTGTAGGGCAGATCGATGGAATAGATCCGCGCGGAATCGATCAGCCGCTTGACGTGATCGGTCAGGCGGAACACCGCCGGCCCGGCCGGCGTGTCATAGCTGCGGATGCCTTCAAAGAAGGACGTGCCGTAATGCAGGGCGTGCGACAGCACGTGAACCTGCGCATCCGCCCAGGGAATAAGCGCGCCATTGCGCCAGATATAGTCGACTTGATTGATGGCCATGGTGTTCGTCCTCTAGGCGGCGTGGGCGTTGGTGTTGCGGCGTCGACGGACGGCGCAGGCATTGTTGAGCGCGTCGATATAGGCGGAGACGCAGGCGGGAATGATGTCGCGGGCGCGGGCGCGGCCGGAGAAGACCTCCCCGTCCACGCTGGCTTTCAGATCGACCAGCACGTCTGCGCCCTGACCGTCCTCTCCGGTCTCATTGGGGTCCGCGGCGACATACTGCATCTCGATGTCCTCGACCCGGGCCGGGATCTCCATGATCTGGCTGACGGCGCGATAGGCCGCATCCAGCGCGCCCGGCGCGGACGCAATGTCGGTCACCTGGCCGCGGCGGCCATGATCCATCTCGATCCGGGCGACCGGATGATCCTTGGGTGAGAGCGGGGCGCGAATATCAATGCGCTTGAGGGTCCACAATTCAGCCTCTCCTTGTGCGCCGCTTTCAAGGCGCTCCAGCAGGGCTGACAATTGCCCTGAATCCACCAGTCCGATGTCGTCGGCCAGCGCCTTGAACGCCTCAAAGGCGGTCTGCAGGCGCTCGCCATCCAGCGTCCAGCCCAAAGCCTTGGCGCGCGCCGCCAGGGCATGTTTTCCCGAGTGCTTGCCCAGAACGATCTGGTTGGAGCTCAGCCCCACATCCTCGGGCTTCATGATCTCGTAGGTCTCCCGGTTCGCCAGCACGCCATGCTGATGAATGCCGGATTCATGAGCGAAGGCGTTCGCCCCCACGATCGCCTTGTTGCGCGGCGGATGGGTGTTGGTCGCCTTGCTCAGGGCCCGGCTCGCCGCCATGATCTGACGGGTGTCGATGCCGGTCGTCAGGTTGAACACGTCCCGGCGGGTGCGGATCGCCATGACGGCGTCCTCCAGCGCGCAATTGCCCGCCCGTTCGCCTATGCCATTGACCGTGCACTCGATCTGACGGGCGCCGCCGCGCACGGCGGCCAGCGAGTTGGCGACCGCCATGCCCAGATCATCATGACAATGAGCGGAGAAGATCACGTCCGACCCTCTGGTGACCTTGTCACTGAGGTGCTTGAACAACTGGTAGATCTCATCCGGCGTCGAATAGCCCACCGTGTCGGGCACGTTGAGTGTGGTCGCCCCCGCTTCGGCGGCGATGGAGAGCGCTTCGACCAGGAAGCCCCGCTCGGTGCGGATGGCGTCCTCGGCGGAGAATTCCACATCGTCGCTATGTTCACGCGCAAGCTCGGTCATCTCCTTGATGCGCGTCAGCACGTCTTCGGGGGTCATGTTCAGCTTGAACTCGCGATGCAGCGGGCTCGTCCCCAGAAAGATGTGGATGCGCTTTTTGGTTGCGGATTTCAGCGCCCGCGCCGCCGCATCGATATCGCCTGGCGTCGTGCGCGCCAGCGAGCAGATGGCGGGCCCCTCGATCTCATTGGCGATCCGCTCAACGGCGCGGAAATCACCCGGGCTGGCGGCGGCGAAGCCGGCCTCGATCACATCCACTTTCAACGCCTGCAGGGCGCGCGCGACGCTGAGCTTGCCGGTCTCTGACATGGAGAAACCGGGAGCCTGCTCGCCATCGCGCAAGGTGGTGTCGAAGATTCTGACAGGGTTTGCAGGTCGGGTCATGACGCCGCCTCCAGCGCCGGAGTCCGGCTGGCCGCACGCACCGCGCTGACGCCATAGATCTTTGCGATCTGGGCGCACAGCGTGCTCATCTTGCGGCCGGCATCCCGCGGCTGGACCATCAGATCCATGCGCGCATCTGACTGGGTGTTCATCTGCGGCAGGTCGACGCCGCGCACCTCGAAGCCGCGACGCTCTACGAGCCCGATCAGACGCAGGATCGCGCCTTCACTGGGGCGAAATTCGATCTCGATCCGGTCTGTCATGGATCAGGCCTCCATCATGTCAGCATTGGATTTGCCCGGCGGCACCAGCGGCCAGACATTCTCACGCGGGTCGATGCGCACATGGCACAGGATCGGCCCGTTCGTGTTCAGGAGCCGCTCGATCGCGGCGGGCGCGTGTTCGCGCTGGTCCAGGGTGAAGGCCTCGATCCCGAAGGCGCGCGCCACGGCGGCGAAATCGGGATTGTCAAAGAGGTCCACCTCCGAGAAGTTCTCGTCGTAGAACAGCTGCTGCCATTGGCGGACCATGCCCAGCTGGGAATTGTCCAGCAGCACGATCTTCAGCGGCAGGCGATAGCGGCGCAGGGTCGCCAGCTCGTGAATGTTCATCATGATCGAGCCATCGCCCGACACGGTGATCACGGTCGCATCGGGCTCGGCCATGAGCGCGCCAATGCCGGCCGGCAGGCCATAGCCCATCGTGCCCAGACCGGCGCTCGTCAGATGCGCCTGCGGCCGGGAAAAGCGGCAATGCTGGGCCACCCACATCTGGTGCTGGCCCACATCGCACGTGATGATGGCGTCATCGCCCGCCTGTTCGGACAGGTCTTTCAACAGCTTGGGCGCGTAGATTCCCGAACCGGGCGCATCATAGCGCATGGCCCAGCGCTCGGCGGCCGCCGCGCAGCGTTGACGCCAGGGCTCGATGCTCAGAACGCCCGGCTCCAGCCGATCCAGCGTTTCCGCCAGATCACCGGTCAACCCCACATCCGCATCGCGCAGCTTGGAGATCTCGGACGGATCGACGTCAAAATGGATGATGCGGGCCGAGGGGGCAAAGGTGTCGAGCTTGCCCGTCGCGCGGTCGTCAAACCGGGCGCCGATGCAGATCAGCAGATCGCTTTCATCCACTGCCAGATTGGCGGCCTTCGTGCCGTGCATGCCCAGCATGCCCAGAAAGCCCGGCGTATCGGTGGGCAAGGCGCCCAGACCTTTCAGGGTCGCCACCGCCGGGATGCGGGTGCGGCTGAAGAACCGGCGCAGGGCCGGCTCGGCTTTCGCCAGCGACACTCCGCCGCCGATATACAGCACCGGACGTTCGGCCTGCGCCATCAGGGCTTCGGCCTGGGCGATCAGGGCCGGGTCGGCGGGGGCCTGACTGACGGGCGCCCGGACCGTCTGATCGACTGAGGGGAACGCCGCTGACGTCTGGGTAACGTCCTTGGGCAAGTCGATCAGAACGGGTCCGGGCCGCCCGCGCTTCGCCAGCTCGAAAGCCTCGGCGAAGATCTGGGGGATGTCCCTGGCGTCCCTGACCAGGAAGGAGTGTTTGACGATGGGCAGGGTGATGCCGAAGACATCGATTTCCTGAAAGGCGTCCGTCCCCATCAGAGGCGTCGCCACCTGGCCGGTGATCGCCACCATCGGCACGGAATCCAGAAACGCGTTGGCGATGCCGGTGACCAGATTGGTCGCGCCCGGGCCGGAGGTCGCCAGGCACACGCCCACCTCGCCCGACACCCGCGCATAGGCGTCCGCCGCCAGCGCCGCCGCCTGCTCATGACGCACCAGAATGTGTTCGAGACCCGAGCCCAGCAGCGCGTCATACACGGGCATGATCGCCCCGCCGGGATAGCCGAACACCTTCGATACGCCCTCCGCCCGCAGCGCTTCGACGACCAGATGGGCGCCGGTGCGGTGACGGGTGGCGGCGGGTGCGGCTTTGGGCTGGGCGGTCATGGTCGGTTTCCTTTGCGTGCGCTAGGCCTGGCCGGCATTGGCGCCGGGTTGCAGCCAGGCCATGCGGGCCCGCAGACGGGCGCCGGTCTTCTCGATGTCCTGGTTCAGATCCGCGCGCAGCAGGGCGTCGTATTGCGGCTTGCCGGCCTGGTTCTCCACGATCCAGTCACGCGCGAACTTGCCCGACTGGATGTCGGTCAGAACCTCGCGCATCCGGGCCCGGGTCTCGTCATTGATGACGCGAGGACCGGAGACCAGATCGCCGTACTTGGCGGTCTCGGAGATGAAGTCGTGCATGCGGGCAATGCCGCCTTCATACAGGAGATCGACAATCAGCTTGAGCTCGTGCAAGCACTCAAAGTAAGCGATTTCAGGCTGGTAGCCGGCATCGACCAGGGTCTGATAGCCTGCCGCGACCAGCTCGGACGCGCCGCCGCACAGCACGGCCTGCTCGCCGAACAGATCGGTTTCGGTCTCTTCGGCGAAGCTCGTCTCGATGGCGCCGCCGGCGGTGCCGCCATTGCCCTTGCAATAGGCCAGCGCCTTCTCGCGCGCCTTGCCCGAAGCGTCCTGATGGATCGCAAACAGCGAAGGCACGCCGCGGCCGATCTCGTACTCGCGACGGACGAGGTCACCCGGTCCCTTGGGGGCGACCAGGATCACATCGATATCGGTGCGCGGACGGATCTGGCCGTAATGGATGGAGAAGCCATGGGCCACCATCAGCGTATCGCCCGGCGAGAGTTGCGGAGCGATGTCGCACTCATACACGTCCTTGTGGCTCATATCCGGGGTCAGCAGCGCCACGAAGCTGGCCTTTTTGGCGGCTTCGGCCGGAGTGAAAGTTTCAAATCCGTCGGCCCTGGCCTTGGCTTCCGCCCCGCCGCCGGGTCGGGCGCCCACAATCACCTCATGGCCGGAATCACGCAGATTGCGGGCATGGGCGCGGCCCTGGCTGCCATAGCCGATGATGGCGATGGGGCCGGGCTTGATGGCGTCTGCGCTGGCGTCGTCGTCGGTGTAAATCCGGGTCATGATCCTGGTCTTTCGTGGCGTTCGAGCTGGCTCGGGGTTCAGGTCTGGGGTTGAGGCAAAGAAAAACCCCCGCTCCGGTGTGGAGCGGGGGTTTGCTTGGGTCTGAGGTGTGTTTGCTACCGTCAGACAGGCGCCGCCGCTCCACCGGAGGTGGTAATAAGGAGTACGACGACAAGAAGTACGACCGAGCCGGCCACCGCAGCGATACGCTGGGCGTCCTGGGGCAGGGTCTGGGTCTTTGCGTCGCGCATGGCGCTGTCTCCCGGTTTCGACACTGCGTCGTGTGGCCCTGTTCATAAGGTCCGGAACGACGCGCGAAAAATGACCGGCGATGCGACTGCTTTCGTCTCGCCGGGCTGTGCAAAAACCGTAAGGCCGAAATGCTGCAATGCGCAACACCTAAATGTCCGAACAACTAAGAAAAAAATTTCCACTAATCTAATCAGTAATTTAAGGGATGTTTTTTCGAGGTCGGCGTGACGATTGTGCTTTTCCTGTCACAGGGGGATGGTTGACGGGGTGTGGAAAAGCCGGTCACGGTGCGCTCGACGCTGCGCAATTGCAGCACGTCCAGGAGATGATCATGACCCGCTTCCCGCAGGTCCAGCACGACGCCCTGACGACCACGGTCTCCACCGTGACCGCAGGCGTGTGCGCCGTCTCCGGAACCGCGCTCACCACCACCATTACCACCATTACCACCACCCTTACTCGAGGGCGGGGCGGTACGGGCTGAGCGCAAAACAGGCGCAAACATTCAACCCAACACCAACCCGCTCCCCGAAACCGGCGAGCGGGTTTTTTCATGCTTCATACCCACCCGGCTCGCACCCAACCGAACCAAAAAGGACTGATCCGATGGATCCCCAGCTTAACGTCTCCTCCGCCCCGAAAGGCCTGTGCGTCCTCAAGTTCGGCGGCTCGGTGCTGACTTCGGAAGCCGACTACGCCGCCGCTGGCGCCGAAATCTACCGCCATGTCAGGGCGGGGGAGAAAACCATCGTGATCGTCTCGGCGCTGAAAGGCGAAACCGATCAGCTCCTGGCCCAGGCCGACGCCAATGGCGGCGCGCCCTTCCCCGACATCACCGCCCGCCTCGCCCGGCTCGGGGAGTTCCGCTCCGCCGCCCTAATGGGGCTCGCCCTGTCTCGGCTCGGGCTCAAGGCCAAGGTTCTCGACCCCCATGAAATCGGCCTCATGGCCGAGGGCGACCCCATGGACGCCAATCTCAGCGAGCTGGACGCCGAAGCCCTGACGGGCGCGCTCGACGAGGCCGACGCTGTCGTGCTGCCGGGCTTCACCGCCTGTCATGCCGAGCATGGCGCAGCGACGCTGGGCCGGGGCGGCACCGATCTGACAGCGGTGTTCTTCGCGGTGAAGGCGAGCGCGAACCGGGTGCGCCTGATCAAGGATGTGGACGGGGTCTACACCGATGATCCGGCCAAGGATCCGCACGCCCAGCGCTATGATGCGCTTGATTATGACCAGGCGATGGACGCCAGCCGCGGCCTGATCCAGCCCAAGGCGATCGAAGCCGCCAAGGCCGCCGATCTGGTGGTGGAAGTGGCCGCCATGGGCGCCCGCGAAGCCACCCGCATCGCGTCGGGACCCGCTGTCATCGGGCGCCCGCGCCATCGCGGCCCGATGAAGGTCGCGCTTCTGGGCTGCGGCGCCGTGGGATCCGGCGTGCTCGACCATGTGCTGAGCCATCCTGAACTGTTCGAACTCAATCCGGTGCTGGTGCGCAATGTGGGCGCCCGGGCGGACGACCGCCGGGCGGTCTTCACCTCCGACCCCCATGCCGCCCTCGCAGGCGAACCCGATCTCGTTGTCGAGATGATGGGCGGCGCGGATGGGCCGGCCTCCGTGATGATGCCGGTGCTGCGCAATGGCCAGCACGTGGTCACCGCGAACAAGGCCGCCGTGGCCAAGCATTACGAAGCCCTGCATGAGGCCGCGAAGAAGGGCGGCGCGCATCTGATGTATTCCGCTTCGGTCGGTGGGGGCGTCGTCGTCCTTGAGCGATTGTCGGAGCTGAAGGATCAGGGCGTTGTCGCGGTCGAAGGCGTCATGAACGGCACCGGCAATTTCATCCTTGATCAGCTGGGCAAGGGGCGGCCGTTCGAGGAGGCTGTGTCCGAAGCCCAGCGCATGGGCTTTGCGGAAGCCGATCCCAGCGCCGATGTGGACGGCCATGACGCCGCCGACAAGCTCTCCATCCTGATCCGCGAGGCCTTTGGCGTGGAGCTTCCGCCGGAGAAGATCGCCAAGCAGTCCCTCAGCGAGGTCTCCGCCAAACAGGCCCAGGACGCCCTGATGAGCGGCAAGGTGTTCAAGCAGATCGGGCGCTGCAAGCTGGGCGCTGGCGGGGTCGTGGATGCAGAAGTCCAGGTGCGCGCCGTCCCGAAGGAGCACGCGCTCGCCGGGGCCCGCAATGAGGAGAACCGCTTCCTTCTGACCCTCTCCAACGGCGAAGTGCACGCCCTGCAGGGCAAGGGCGCGGGCCGCTGGCCCACGGCGGCCGCTGTTTTCGGCGACATGATGGACATCCGACGGGCATGGGCGTGTGATGGCGCCGCGCCCGCGCACGCACCGTCCGTTCGATCCCCCTTGCGGGCGGACGGTGCGTTGCGCAGCGCCTGACGGAAAGAGGACGAGTAGTCTCATGAGTGTGCAAGCGCGCGCCAGCGCCCCGGCCAGCATTGGCAATGTCGGGGTTGGATTTGATGTTCTGGGACAAGCGTTTGACGCGTGCCGGGATGAAGTGACCGCCCATCGTGAAAGCCAGCCCGGCGTCAGGCTGGGCGAAGTGTCCGGCCTGATGACGACATTGCCGGACGATCCCATGCGCAATACGGCGTTGCGGGCCGCCCAGGCCGTGCTTCAGGCTGTGAAAGCGCCGTTCGGAGTTCGGCTGGATGTGAAGAAAGGCGTGCCGATCAGCGCCGGCATGGGCGGGTCCGCCGCGAGCGCCGTAGCGGCTGCGGCTGCGGTCAATGCCTTGCTGGACAAGCCCTTCGCGACTGCCGAGCTGCTGCCCTTCGCCCTTGAAGGAGAACGGGCGAGCGCCGATCCGCCGCCCTGGGACAATGTCATGGCCTCGCTTCTGGGCGGGCTTGTGATTGCGGCCCAGCTCGATCCGGCGATCGTCAAGCCGATGCCGGTTCCCCAAGGGATCAGCGCCGTTCTATTTCATCCCGACGCGAAAACCGAAACCCAGGCCGCACGCGATGTGCTCCAGCCCGAGGTTCCGCTCAACACCGCCGTTGAGCATGCCCGTCGCCTGGGCGCCTTCACCCTGGGCTGCGCCACCTCGGACCTTGAGCTGATCCGCGCCGGGCTCGATGACGTGCTGATCGAACCCCAGCGCGCCTTCCTCTTGCCCGAAATGCGCGCTGTGAAAGCCGCCGCGTTGAATGCGGGCGCTCTGGGATGCTCCTTCTCGGGCTCCGGACCGTCCATCTTCGCCTGGGCGGCGGATCTTGATCTTGACGCCGTGGAAGCCGCCATGGCTGACGCCTTTGAGCAAGCCGGTCGCAAGGCCCGTTGCTATCGGGCGCCGCTCGACAGCTTCGGAGTGCGCCTGGAGCCGGCCGAGGAGCAAGAAGCATGCGCCTGATCTCGACCCGTCACGGCGCCAGCGCCAGCTCCATCTCCGAAGCCATCCGCGTGGGTCTGGCCGGCGATGGCGGCCTGTTCATTCCCGATGAGTTTCCCGAAGGTCAACTCAGCGGCCTGACCGCGCAAACCAGTCTTACGGAGACCGCGCTCGCCCTGTTCGAACCCTTCTTCAAGGGCGACGCACTGGAAGGCGTTCTGCCGGAGCTCGTTGAAGAAACCTACGATTTCGACGTTCCGCTGGTGAACCCCTTCCCGGGACGCCCCGGCGTGTTCGCGCTGGAGCTGTTCCATGGGCCGACCGGCGCATTCAAGGATGTGGGCGCCCGGTTCCTTCTGCGCTGCCTTGACCGTATGGGCGACCCCGACAATCCCTTCACCGTGCTGGCCGCCACATCCGGAGACACCGGAGGCGCGGTGGGATGCGCCGCTGAAGGCCGTACAGGCGTGCGGGCGGTGATCCTGTACGCCAAGGGACGGATTTCCGGGTTCCAGAAACGACAGCTGACCTGCTGGAACGCCCCGGTCACCGCGCTGGAGGTGGAAGGCGATTTCGACGCCTGCCAGCGCATGGTCAAGGCCGCCTTCGCCGACCGAGCGTTAAGCGAAAAGCACAATCTGACCAGCGCCAATTCCATCAATATCGCCCGGCTCCTGCCACAAGCGGCCTATATGGCCTGGGCGGCGCGGCAAGCGTATGAGAAGAACGGCGTCAAACCGGGGCTGATCATCCCCACCGGCAATCTCGGCCATGGCGTCGCGGCCATCTGGGCCCGCCATATGGGCGCGCCCTGGGGGCCGATCGTGCTCGCCACCAACGCCAACCGCACGCTGGCGGACTGGTCGATCTCTGGCCGGTACGAGCCCCGCGCTTCCATCGCCACCCTCGCCAACGCCATGGATGTGGGCGCGCCGAGCAATTTCGAGCGCCTCGACGCCCTGCCTGATGACGCGGCGCGCCTGTCTGTGGAGCTCGTCGAGGACCGCGCCATACGCGCCCGTATCAAGGCTGACTATGCCCGCTCGGGCTATGTCTGGTGCCCGCACTCGGCCGTCGGCGCCGAAGCGCTGGCGCGCATGCGCGAGTTTGATCTGCACGCGCGGCCCTGGGTGATCGCGGCAACCGCTCATCCCTACAAATTCGCCGACATTGTCGAACCCCTGATCGGCCGGACCATCGATCCCTCTCCCGCGCTGGCCGGGGTTCTGGACCGCTCGACCCGGTTTGAACCCTGCGCCGCGGATCTCGACGCCCTCAAAACGCAATTGAACGCCCTGAACGAAACGGCCTGATTTCAAATGACCGATAACAAACGCCCCTCGCACACACTGATCCAGGGGCCGGCCCGCGCCCCGGCTCGCGCCATGCTGCGCGCGGCCGGCTATGACGATGACCGGATGGCGAAACCCATGATCGCCATCGTCAATACCTGGACCAGCGTCACCCCGTGCAACATGCACCTTCAGGGTCTCGCCGATCATGCCCGCGCCGGGATCGAGGCGGCCGGCGGCACGGCGGTGGATTTCAACACCATCGTCGTCACCGACGGCATCTCCATGGGCACCGAAGGCATGCGCGCCAGCCTGATGAGCCGCGATTGCGTGGCGGACTCCGCCGAACTCGCCGTGCGCGGCCATTGCCTGGACGCCGTGCTGTTCCTGGTGGGCTGCGATAAAACCCTGCCTGGCGCCGCCATGGCGGCGGCGCGGCTGAACCTGCCCAGCGTCGTGCTCTATGGCGGCTCGATCATGCCGGGCAAGCTGGGCGACAAGGCGGTGACGATTCAGGACGTGTTCGAGGCCGTCGGGGCCTGCGCGGCGGGCAAGATCAGCGAAGACGAACTCGTCGAAGTCGAAAAAGCCGCCTGCCCCGGCGCGGGCGCCTGCGGCGGCCAGTTCACC
>NZ_DJIQ01000052.1:0-17547 GCF_002433705.1 Oceanicaulis sp. UBA6590 | reverse complement strand
GGCCAGTTCACCGCCAACACCATGGCGCTGGCGCTCACCGCGCTCGGCCTGTCACCCATGGGGCTCAACGACATTCCCGCCGTCCATCCCGACAAGCCCGAAGCCGCCCGCAAGGCAGGCGAAGCCGTGGTGGCCGCACTGAAAGCGGATCGCAAGCCGCGCGACATCATCACCCCGACCTCTCTGAAAAACGCCGCCGTCGCGGTGACCGCCACGGCGGGCTCCACAAACGCGGTCCTGCATCTTCTGGCCATTGCCCGCGAAGCCGGGGTCAGCCGGGATCAGTTCGACATTGATGTGTTTGACGCCGTGAGCCGGAAGACTCCGGTGATCGCCGATCTCAAGCCCGGCGGTCGCTATATGGCGCCGGACATGGCGGCTGCGGGCGGGGCACGCCTGCTGCTGCAGCGCCTGAAAGCCGCGGACATGCTGGACGATGCGCCCACCGTCACCGGCAAGACCCTGTTTGAAGAGGCTGATCTCGCCTCAGAAACCGTGGGTCAGGACGTCATCCTGTCGCCGGACAAGCCCCTGAAAAAGCGCGGCGGGTTCGGCGTGCTTTATGGCGACCTCGCCCCGGAAGGCTGCGTCGCCAAGCTCGCGGGTCATGACCGTCTGTTCTTTGAAGGCCCCGCCAAGGTGTTTGATTGCGAGGAAGACTGCTTCGCCGCGGTCAATTCGGGCGGGATCGAGAAGGGCGATGTGGTCGTCATCCGCAATGAAGGCCCCGCCGGCGGGCCGGGCATGCGTGAAATGCTGGCCGTGACCGCCGCCATTCAAGGCGCAGGCCTGGGCGATGATGTGGCGCTGATGACCGATGGCCGCTTCTCGGGCGCGACCTATGGCTTCATGGTCGGGCACGTCGCCCCCGAAGCCGCCCATGGCGGGCCCATCGCCTTTGTTCAAACCGGCGATGTCATCACCATCGATATCGAGAACCGTCGCATTGATGTGAAGGCCGATCTCAAGGCGCGCATGGCCCAGAGCTTCACCCCGCCCGAACCCAAATACCGCACAGGGGCGTTCGCCAAATACGCCAGGCTCGTCCACTCCGCTTCAGATGGCGCGGTGACGAGCTTCCCGTTCGACTAGCGCCTTTACGAGGCTCCAAAGGAGACGATCAGGAGGTCCGGGTCTGGTCCAGGGCGGCGATGTGGATGCGCACCGCCCGGACGACCTGGTCCTCCCAGTCCGTGCCTTCGGTCTTCAGGGCCGTCACATGCTGGCGCAGGCTGACAAAGCCATGGATCAGCGCCCAGATTTCAAGCGCGGCATTGCGCACCTCATCCGCGGCATGATCGGGCAGAAACTCGGCCGAGCGTTCGAGCAGGCTGGCGAAAGCTTGCGTGCCCGCCTGACGCGCCTCTTCTGACGGGCTGAAGTCGGGCGATTGCTCGCCAAAGATCAACCGGTAATGGGCTTCATGCGCCCTCACGCTGCGCAGATACTGGCGCACCACGGTCTCGATCGCCGCATCGCGATCTCTCACGCCTTCGGGCAGGCGGGTCGTCGCTTCGACCTGCTCGAACCCTTCGATATAGAGCGCGTCGAGAATACCCTGCTTGCCGTCAAAATGGCTATAGATGCCGATGGTCGAGACGCCCGCCTCTTTCGCGATGGCGCGCACGCTGAGCGCCTTGTAACCGCCTTCCAGGAACAGCTTTGACGCCGCCTGCATGATCGTGGATTTCGCGTCGCTCATGGTTTCAGCCTTGACGGGACCCGTGATGTCCCTGACAGTTGTATAACACTGTTATGATCAGGCTCAACCCGATGCAACAATAACGGGTGAGCCGTCCCGGGGAGGCGACTCATGGCGATCACACCTCTTGAGACTGATTATCTGGTCATTGGCGGCGGCGCCATGGGCATGGCCTTCACCGATGTCATCCTGTCCGAAACCGACGCCGACCTCATCATCGTGGATCAGAACGCCAAGCCGGGCGGGCACTGGAACCACGCCTATCCCTTCGTCACCCTTCATCAGCCCTCGAGCTTTTACGGCGTCTCCTCCAGGGAACTCAGCCGAGGGCAGCTCGATCAGGTGGGCCTGAACAAGGGGATGGGGGATCTCGCCAGCGGTCAGGAAGTCCTTGCCTATTACGAGCAGGTGATGAACCACACCTTCCTGCCTTCAGGCCGGGTGCGCTTCTTCCCCATGTGCCGGTATCTCGGCGAGGGCCGCTTCGAGCATGTATTGAGCGGAGAGGTGTTCGAGGTCAAAGCCCGGCGCAAGACCGTGGACGCGACGCATCTGAAAACCTCTGTCCCCTCCACCCATACGCCCAAATTCGAGGTGTCGCCCGACGCCTGGTTCATGCCGCCCAATGACTTGCCGAAGATCGACCGCAAGCCGGACGGCTTTTTGATCATCGGCGCGGGCAAGACCGCCATCGACACGGTTCTGTGGCTGCTGGAGCATCATGTCGACCCCGATGATATCCAGTGGATCATGCCGCGCGACGCCTGGCTGCTCGATCGGCGCAACACCCAGACCGGGCCGGACTTCTTCTTTGACACCATCGGCGCGCAGGCGCGTCAGTTCGAGGCCATCGCCAATTCCACAAGCCTTGAAGACATGTTCGACCGGCTCGAAGCCTGCGGCTATTTCCTGCGCCTCGATCCCGATGTGCGCCCCTCCATGTTCCATGGCGCGACCGTCAGCCAACGGGAAGTCGAGGAACTCCGCCGCGTCCGCAACGTCATCCGCAAGGGTCGGGTGAAGACCATCACGGCGGACCGCGTCATCCTGGATGAGGGCGAAATCGCCATCACGCCCGACACGGTGCTGGTTGATTGCGCGGCCCGCGCGGTCACGAATGACGCCATCGTTCCGGTCTTTCAGGGCGACAGGCTGGTGCTCCAGATGGTGCGCTCCTACCAGCCGGTGTTCAGCGCCGCCTTCATCGCTCATATCGAAGCCGCCTATGAAGACGAAGCCGAGCAGAACCGCCTGTGCGCGGTGGTGCCGCTGCCCAATCACGACACCGACTATATCCGCTTCACCGCCGCGTACATGATGAACCAGTATAACTGGAGCCAGATCCCCGAACTGCGCGCCTGGCTGCGCGAGAACCGGCTGGATGGTTTCTCCAAGCTGCTCAGTGAAATCGGCCCCGAAGACACCGAAAAGACCGCGCTGCTTCAGTCCATGCGCCAGACCGCGCCGGCGGCTGTAGCGAAGCTGTTTGAGTACATGCAGGCGCTCGATGACCCCGCCCAAGCGACGGGCTGATCTCATACGCAGCATTGCGGATCGTACAATCCTTTAGGGAGAATTCCGTCTACAGACGGGCTCTTTTTTCGTCTCTTTTACCGGGGCTGACCGAAGGCGTCGCGACCTTCACATCCCCGCTCGCCCTCTGGCGCGCACTCAGGAGAGAGACCATGAAGACCCTTGTTTCCACCGCTCTGATCGGCCTCGCGCTGGTCGCCGCCACCGCCCCGCTCGCTCTGGCCGAAGACGAAAACAACGTCACCTCCGGCTATACGCTGGCCGGCGCGCCGCTGGGCCTGCATGGCTCTGACCCGGTCGCCCTGATCCAGACCGGCATCCGCCTTGACGGCTCGGCTGAATTCGCCGCCGTGCACGACGGCGTCGCCTATTACTTCGCAAGCCAAGCCAATCTGCGCACCTTCCGCCGCAATCCCGAGCAATACATTCCGGCCTATGGCGGCTTCTGCGCGCTCGGCGTGGCGCTGGGCAAGAAGCTCGATGGTGATCCGCGCTTCTCCGCCGTGCGCGACGGCCAGCTCTATGTCTTCGTGAACGAGGAGATCCTGCGCAACTTCCTCAATGACGAAGCCGGCACCCTGGCCCGCGCCGAGCGCAACTGGACCGAGATCGAACACACCGCAGCGTCCGACCTGTAAGGGTCTCCCCCTCCCCTTACAGGGCAAGGGTTTCCCCCGCTCTTGCCGGACGTCAGACCGGGCGGTCGCACAGCGGCCGCCCGGTGTCTGTTATGGCGCCGGGATTGTCGTCATCGGGTTACAGCGCACGACGAGATCGTCTGGCAAGCGGACCTGGTATGCGCTCCATTCCGAGCGAGGCTGCGGGTAATCGGTGCTGATCCAGTGCGCGCCCATTTCAAACGCGGCGTCCCGGCGGCTTGCATCGCCTGTGCGCGCTTCCATTGTGTTGGCGTCCGCCCGGGTCCGCACCAGAAACCCGCTCAATGCCGCATGAGCGATCATCTGCCGGTCCTCGATCGGATCGTTGAGGATGAAGATGGCGGCGTGATCAGCTTCAATGCTCTCAGACAGGGTGAACATCATCCGCCCTTCCAGCGAGGCCGCCTCGCCGCGATAGGCGTCCACCTTCGCGCCCCGCTCGTCGAGCACCAGAAGGATGCGGCCGCGCGCCTCGCCCAATGTCGGCCAGCCGCCCGCCTCGACTCCCTCGCGCAGGGTGGCGTGATCACCGCGCACCTCATCGGGGACGATCAGATGGCCCGGCGCGAAGACCTCGGCGAACTCCGCATCGAGCAATGCAAAGGCCTCGCGGTCAAAGTCGAGCGCCTGCGTGGCGCCCGGCGCATCGATGCCGCCGGTCTTGGCGTTGAACATCACCATGATCGGGGCGTGATCGGGATGGGCGAGCGACCAGTCGCGAAGCTCGCTCATGCAGGCGATCAGGGTCGGACAGCTGGTGCGCACATCGATATCGGGGATATGCAACACCTTGAACCCCGGCGCATCCATGCCCGTCGCGTCATAGGGCGCCGAGCCGTCCTGCCCCGCCATCATGGCCGGCATCAACGGGGTGGCGTAGCGACCGCCTTCGGGATCATGGACAATATCGATCTCGAGATTGCGCATGCCCGCATCCAGCTGATCAGACAGCGGCGGATGGCTGTAATCGAGCGCCATCACTTCGGGGTTCTGCGCCAGAAGCGCCGCGAGTTCCGCGGGCGGTATGGCCTGCTTGTAACTGTTATGAGTGCCCACGGTCTGAAGCGCGGTGAGGGGCAGGCTGTCCCAGGCGCGGCCTTCAGGCCCATTAAGCTCCACCCCCACAGGACAGGCCACGTCAGAAAGCTGCAATGACAGCGCCAATGAAACGACAAGACCAATCATGTGAGCCCCCTCTTTCAGTCGGCCACAGATAGCCACGGGCGGACCCGGCGCTCAACGCAAATCAGAACGGGTCGCTGAAGCGTCATAAAACCAGACCTGTGCCCGACCGCCCCTGTTCAAACCGGACCGCTCTGGCTAGCCTTTGTTCCAAGAGCGTGAGATGCGCCAAGGGGAGCAAGACCATGAAAAACCTGATCACCGGCGCGCTGGCGCTGTGCCTGAGCCTGTCCGGCGCACAGGCGCTGGCCCAGGATACGCCGAGCTTTACCGAAAACGTTGAGGGGCTGAACCGCCAGGACGGGCTGATCGCGCTCTACCCTGACGCCGCCAAGGGCCGGGTGCTGGCGGCGCTCTCCCCTCAGGACGACGGCACGCTGGGCCGGATGATCTACACCGCGCGCCTGACCTCGGGTCTGGGCTCCAACCCGGTGGGGCTGGATCGAGGGCTGGGCAGCGACACGTATATTCTGCGCTTCTCGCGCGTGGGCGACGCCGTCTTCGCGGAATTTGAAAACACCCGTTACGCGGCGCTTGGCGCAGGCGCAGACGAGCAGGCAGCGACGGCGCAATCCTTCGCCCGCTCCGTCATCTGGCGCACTGAGATCGTGTCCGAAAGCGCCAATGGCGAGGTGCTGATCGACCTGTCAGGCTTTCTCAAGCGCGATCCCATTGATGCGGCGGGTTATCTCGACAATGCCGGTCAGGGCGCCTTCTCGGTCAATGCCGAGCGTAGCGCGCCGCTGGCCGAAAGCGTCCTGACATTTCCCGAAAACGTGGAGATTGATGCGCTTCTCACCCTCACCGCCAACAATCCCGGCGCGGAGGTGCGCGCCACCGCACCCTATGCCGAGGCGGTGACGCTGACGGTGCATCACTCCTTCATCGCCCTGCCCGAGGACGGGTATGAAACCCGTGCGTCGGACCCGCGCAGCGGCGCCTTCGAGATGACCCGATATGACATGGCGACCCCGCTCGACGCCCCGCTCGAGCGCGGCTTCGCCCAGCGCCACAGGCTGGAACGGGTCGATCCGTCCGCTGCATCCGGTCCGGTGGTCGAGCCCATCATCTATTACGTGGATCGCGGCGCGCCCGAGCTGATCCAGCAGGCCCTGATCGAGGGCGGGAACTGGTGGGCGGAGGCCTTTGAAGCGGCCGGCTTTGAAGACGCCTATCGCGTCGAGCTCCTGCCCGAGGGCGTGCACCCGCTCGATTCGCGCTACAATGTCATCCAGTGGGTGCATCGCCAGACCCGCGGCTGGTCCTATGGCGGTTCGGTAGTCGATCCGCGCACGGGGGAAATCCTCAAGGGCCATGTGATCCTGGGCAGCCAGCGCGTGCGCCAGGACCGGCGCATCTTTGAGGGCCTGATGGGGGTCGAGCATACCGGCACCGGCGCGCAGGATGACCCGCTGGAACTGGCGCTGGCGCGGGTGCGGCAGCTATCCGCGCACGAGATCGGCCATACGCTGGGCCTGATGCACAATTTCGCCGCCAGCACCAATGACCGCGCCTCGGTGATGGACTATCCCGCTCCGCTGATCCGCTTTGACGACGCGACCGGCTTTGACGCCTCGGACGCCTATGATGTGGGCATTGGCGAGTGGGACATCGCCAGCATCTCCTGGCTCTATTCACAGTATGCCGACGAAGCGTCCGAACAGGCCGGGCTCGCCAACATCCTCGAGCAGGCGCGTGAGGACGGACTTCTGTACATTTCAGACCGTCATGCGCGCGGCAATGCGTCGGGTCATCCCTTCGCCAATCTGTGGGACAATGGCGCGGACCCGGTTAAGGCGCTCAATGACACGCTGGTCGTGCGCGAAGCGGCGCTCGCGCGCTTTGGAACCGATGTGATGGCGCAGGGCCTGCCGCTCAGCGAGATCCGCAATGTCTTCCCGCCCATCTATCTCTATCACCGCTATCAGGTGGAGGCCGCCGCCAAGGCGCTCGGCGGAGTGGTCTTCGCCTATGAGGTCAATGGCCCCGATGTGAGCGGCGTCACGGACTTTGACCCTGATCGTCAGCGAGAGGCGTTGAATGCGCTGGCGGGGACGCTGGAGCCGTCCATTCTGGACATCTCTGATGACACGCTGCGGCTGCTGACGCCCTCGCCCTATACTGATTACGACGCCATCGCCCGCCGCGAACAGTTTGAAAGCGACCAGTATCCCGCCTTCAGCCGCGCCAATGCGGCCGCTGCGGCAGGACGGATCACGCTCGACGCCATGCTGAACCCCGCCCGTCTGGCGCGTATGGAGGAGCAGAGCGTCCGCCATCAGAACGGTTTGGCGCCGGCTGAGGTCCTTGAACGGATCGAGACCGTGCTGTTTGACGCGCCACGCGATGAAACCGCACGCCTGACGCCCATCCGACAGGCCTTGCAGGCCGAATATGTGGGCCAGCTCCTGTCCACTGCCGCCAGCTCCACGCCCAGCGCCGCACGGCTGGCGCGCCATCGGCTGACAACCCTGCAATCGGAGCTTTCCGGCCGCCGCGCCCCCGTGAGCCCCGATCAGGCCGCGGCCCTGTCCGCGATGATCTCGGCGGGGCTGGCCGCGATTGACGAGGGCCGCACGGTCTCGACGCCAAACACGGACATCCCCCCCGGCAGCCCGATCGGCGCCGATGGCTGCTTCCATTGTGACAGCGGCGCGCGGCTGGGCCTGAACTGAAGAACAGGCTCAGGCGGCGGGGGAGAGCGGAACCAGGCTGGGATCCCTTGACAGCTCTTCCAGCAGCCAGGTCTCGAAGGCCGCGACCTTGTCGAGCCCGCGCTTGGCGTAAGGCGTGGCGAAGTACCAGTTCCCCGGCAAGGCGGTGCGGCGTTCGGGGAACAGCTCCACGAGCGCGCCCGTCTCCAGCTCGGCGTGGGCGAAGGGTTCGATCGCCAGCGCCACCCCCATGCCGCCAACCGCGGCGTTGAGGGCCAGGTCATAGCTGTCAAACAGGCCTTCGCCCGCCGGGCTGATGCCGGACAGGCCGGTGGCGGTGAGCCAGGTCGACCAGTCGTCCGCAGACGGATAAACCTGTAACAGGGGATGCCCGCGCAGGTCCGAGGGCTGGCTGATGGGGCCGTAACGCTCGAGATAGTCCGGGCTCGCAACCGGAAAGACGTGCGAATTGAACAGGGGGCGGTACGCCACCTGGGGGTCCTGCGGGTGACCGATCATGATGCAGGCGTCCACGGCGTCGGTGCTGAAGTCCACATCGCTCTGGGATGTCACCAGCCGGATCGGCTTCTGCCCGGTCGCCCGGCTGTAGGAGGCGAGCCGCGGCACCAGCCAGCGAATTGCAAAGGTGGAATAGGTTTGCAGGGTCAGACACTGACCCGTGTCGGACAGCAACTCCTCGGTCGCTTCCAGCAGCCGCTCCATGCCCCGGGTCACGCCGAAGGCATAGCGCTCGCCCTGGGCGGTCAGCGTGACGCCCGTGCGATTGCGCTGCATCAGCCGGCAATTGAGCTCGGTCTCCAGACGCCGGATCTGGTGACTGATCGCGGAGGAGGAGACATTGAGTTCGGCCGCCGCCGCCTTGAAGCTGCGCAGACGCACCACCGCTTCAAAGGCGCGGAGCGAGGCGAGAGGCGGCAGACGTCTTTGCATGAAGCTCAGCACTTTGACTTGAAAAACGGAACGATAGTCAGGCTTGATGGCGGCGTGCGTCAAACACAAACATCGGAGCCGCCATGACTGACCCGCGCTCACGCCCCGCCCCGTCCCTTGCCGGGCGGAGAGGTCGAGAACTGGCGATCTGGGTGGAGCGTGAACCGGATGCCGCCCTCACCGCCGCACGCGAGGCGCGGGCCAAGGGGTCTGTCGACCCGCTCCCGCTTCATGTGGAGACCGAGGCCACGCGCAGGCTCGGGCGCCCGGCAGACGCTCTGAACCTGGCCCGCAAAGCCCTCAGACAGTTTCCCGGGCATCCCGGACTGACGCTCGAAGCCGCGCGTTCAGAAGCGGCGACCGGTCAGCTGGACGCCGCCATCGCCCGGATGGAAGCCCTGGCCAGGGCGCGGCCAGACTTTCCGCCGGCCTGGCGCACCCTGGCCGAGCTGCGCGAACGCGCGGGCGACGCCGAGGGGGCGCTTGAAGCGGCCAAGCATCAAGCGGCCAGCGCCGCCCAGTCTCCCGAATTGCTCGAGGCCGCGCGCCTGATCCAGGACGGCAAGCTGGGCCGCGCCGAGGCGCTCCTGCGACCTTATGTGAAGGCTCATCCCACCGATGTGTCCGGCATCCGGCTGCTGGCTGACGTCGCCTTGCGACTGGGCGTCTTCGAGGATTCCCGCAAACTCCTGGAGCGGGCGCTGGAATTGGCGCCGGATTTCCACATGGCCCGGCATGACTACGCCAATTGCCTGATCAAGCTTCAGCGCTTTGAAGAGGCCGAAACGCAGCTCGACCGTCTGGAGCGCGCCGAGCCGGACCGTCCCAGCCACGCCATCCTCAAGGCGCTTCTGCGCGTGCGGACCGGCCATCATCAGGAGGCGTGTGAGATCTATGCCCGCATCCTCAAGGACAATCCGGACCAGGCGCGCATCCAGCTCAGCTATGGTCACGCCCTGAAGACTATCGGTCAGCGCGAGGACGCCGTTGCCGCCTATCGCGCCGCCATCACGGCCGAGCCCACGCTGGGGGAGGCCTATTGGAGCCTCGCCAACCTGAAGACCGTCAAGTTTGACGCGCGCGATATCGCCCGCATGAAGGAGGCGCTCGGAACAGACGGGATCAGCGTGTCCGACCGGTACCATCTGCAATTCGCCCTGGGGAAGGCGCTCGAGGACAGCCAGGCCTTTGAGGACGCCTTCAGCGCCTACGAGACCGGCAACGCCCTGCGCCGCAAGACCGTGCTCTATGACGCCGACCGGACCTCCGCCGAGACCGATCTGGTGACCGCCTTCTTCAGCCGCGACTTCTTCGAGGCGCGCCAGGGATGGGGCGATCCCGCGCCGGATCCGATCTTCATACTGGGCCTGCCGCGCTCGGGCTCCACCCTGCTGGAGCAGATCCTCGCCAGTCACCCGCAGATCGACGGCACGTTCGAACTGCCCGACATCATCTCCATCGCCCGGCGTCTGTCCGGCAAAAAGCGGCGCACGGACGCCTCGTCCTATCCGGACATGCTCGCCGAACTTGATCCGGACGCCGTGCGCGCCCTGGGGGCGGAATATCTCGAGCGCACCCGGGTTCACCGCGGAGACGCGCCCTATTTCATCGACAAGATGCCCAACAACTGCATGCATGTGGGGCTGATCCGCCTGATCCTGCCAAACGCGAAGATCATCGACGCCCGGCGCCATCCGCTGGCCTGCGGCTTCTCCAACTTCAAGCAGCTCTTCGCGCGGGGTCAGAATTTCAGCTATGATCTGACCGAGATCGGTCGCTATTACAGCGATTATCTCAAGGTGATGCGCGCGTTTGACGAGGCCCAGCCCGGCGCGGCCCTTCGTGTGATCTATGAGGACATGGTTGCGGACTTCGAGCCGCAAGTGCGTCGCCTGCTCGACTATGTCGGCGTGGAGTTTCACCCCGATTGCGTGAACTTCCATTCAACAGACCGCGCCGTCCGCACCGCCAGCTCCGAACAGGTTCGCCAGCCCATTTACCAAAGCGGAACAACGCAATGGCTCAACTTTGAGCCTTTTCTGTCGCCCTTGAAAACCCTCCTTGAAGCCGAGCTGGGGGAGGACCGGAATTGGGATAGATGAATTTTCGTCATCTATCGTCGAATATTTTCCGGTCGGCCCGGAGGCGGCCCTTCCCTTAAGCTTCCGCCCAAAGTGCGCATTACGCGACGCACGTTCAGATCGAGGGAAGGACGCATCATGGCTGGATTCAAGGACAATACGGGCCGACGCAAGACCCCGTCTCGCGCCGCCTTTCTGATGACCACCACCTGCGCAGCGGCGCTCTGCCTGCCCGGCGCAGCGCTGGCCCAGAACGCGCCCTCGGCGCCGCGGCAGATCGAGACGATCACCGTCACCGCCCAGAAGCGCGAGGAGAGCCTGCAGGACGTGGCGCTCAGCGTTCAGGTCCTGGACAACACCTTCCTCGATCAGCAGCAGGTCACCGATTTCGAAGAATACGCCCAGCTCCTGCCGAGCGTGTCGTTCAACTCGGTCGGCCCCGGCTCGGCCCAGATCTATATCCGCGGCATTTCCGATGGCGGCGACGGCAACGCCTCGGGCTCCCAGCCCAGCGTCGGTCTCTATCTGGACGATCAGCCGGTCACCGCCATCGGCCGCAATCTCGATGTCCACATCTATGACGTCTCCCGCATCGAGGTGCTGGGCGGCCCGCAGGGCACGCTCTATGGCGCGAACTCGCAGGCGGGCACGCTGCGCATCATCACCAATGCGCCCGACGCCAGCGGCTTCGAGGCCGGGTATGACCTGACGACAGAAACCGTCAATGAAGGCGGTGTGGGCTACACCGCAGAGGGCTTTGTGAACCTGCCGCTGGGCGATCGCGCGGCGCTGCGCCTTGTCGGCTGGCATGACCAGTCGGCGGGCTATATCGACAATGTCGCGGCGACGAAGACCTTCTCGCGGTCGGGCATCACCGTCGACAATGCCCCTTATGTGGAAGAGGACTTCAACGAGGAAACCACGAGCGGCGCGCGCGCCGCGCTGCAGATCGATCTGGATGACAACTGGACGCTGACCGCCCGCGCCCTGCACCAGACCCAGGAAACCGAAGGCGTCTGGGATCATGACCCCGAGGATGTGGGCGATCTGGAAGTGGAGCGTTTCTTCAATGACCGCTCCGAAGACACCTTCACCCAGCTGGGCGCCACCGTTGAGGGCCGCATTGCGGGCATGGACGTGACCTATTCGGGCTCCTTCCTCGATCGCGAGGTGGAGTATGACAACGATTACTCCGAATACGCTGAATACTCGTCCTATATCGACTATTACACCTGTTACTACGCTTACGATTCCGCAGCCGGCGCCTATGATTTCTACGCCTGCGAGGATCCGCGCATCCAGTATCAGGATCGCAGCCAGTATACCCGCGACAGCCATGAATTCCGTCTTGCGACGCCTCAGGAAAACCGCCTGCGCCTGATCGCGGGCGTGTTCTATCAGCGCGCCGAGCACGACTTTGACTTCGACTGGAACATCCCGACCATCAAGCCGGGCATGGCGGTGGATGGCGAGCAGGCCTATTTCACCACCAATCAGGTGCGAGAGGATACCGAGGCCGCCCTCTTCGGCGAGCTGTCCTATGATCTCACCGACACCCTGACCGCGACCGTCGGCGCGCGGGTGTTTGATACCGACAGCTCCATTGAAGGGTTTGTCGGCACCGTGTTCAGCGGCAGTCCCGACGTGGATGTCGAGCAATCGGAATCGGGCAGCCTGTACAAGGTCAATCTGACCTGGCAACCCAGCTCTGACCGACTGTTCTACGCCACAGTCTCCGAAGGCTTCCGGCCGGGCGGCGTGAACCGCGCGTCCACCTCCAACATTCCGGGGACGTACGATTCAGACCTCATCACCAATTACGAGTTCGGCTGGAAGACGACACTGGCGGACGGCGTATTGCGCTTCAACGGCGCCGCCTTCCTGATGGAATGGGAGGACGTCCAGTTCACCCGCTTCGATCCGTCTGAATCCCCGCTGGGTCTGACCCAGAACGCGGGCGCAGCGCAAGTGCTGGGCCTTGAAGCGGACATCAGCTGGCTCGCCACCGACAATCTCACCCTGACCGGGGCGATGACGGTGCTGCAGGCCGAGCTGAGCGAGGACTTCAGCCAGAACATCAATGCGACGACGCCAGATGCGCCCGATGGGACCGAGCTGCCCTATATCCCCTCGGTCAAGGGCTATCTGAATGCGCGATACGAATTCGCCTGGCGCGACTTTGACGCCTTCTGGAATGTGCGCGGATCATATGTGGGCAAATCCTACAACGATCTGTTCATCGCCAATCGCTCCGAGCAGGAGGCCTACGCCCTGCTGGGCGCCTCGGCGGGGCTGGGCCGGGACAACTGGACCGTCACCGCCTATGTGCGCAACCTGACCGACGAGCGGGCAGAGCTCTATCGCAACGCCACCGATTTCGACAGTCGCATCACGACCAACCAGCCGCGCACCTTCGGCGTCAGCCTGTCCCAGCGCTTCTAGTCCGACAGGCCGTTTGAGGATCGAACATGACCCCAGAGTCCAAGGCGGCGGCGAACTCCGCCGCTCCGGTCGCCCTTGTCACCGCTGGCGCTGCAGGCGTCGGCCGCGCCATCGCGAAAGCCTATCGCGAGGCGGGGTGGGCCGTGCATGTCTGTGACGTGGACGAAAAGGCGCTGGCTGACTTTCTCGACGCCTATCCCAGCTGCGGCGCCACGCGCGCCGATGTCTCGGACGCCATGGCCGCCCATCGTGTCGTCAGTGAAGTGCTGGAATATCATGGCCGTCTGGACGCCTTGGTGAACAATGCCGGCATTGCCGGGCCGACGGGCCCTGTGGAGGATCTGGATGCGGACGGCTTCCGTCAGTGTCTGGATGTGAACCTTGTGGGCGCCTTCAATTTCACCCGGCATGCCGCCCGCGCCATGAAGGCGGCGGGCCGGGGCGCCATCATCAATATCGCCTCGAACGCCGCCCTGTTCGGCTTCCCCTATCGCGCCCCCTATGCAGCGGCGAAGTGGGGGATGATCGGCCTGACCAAGACGCTCGCCATGGAGCTGGGTCCCTTTGGCGTCCGGGTCAACGCCATCTGCCCGGGCTCTGTGGAGGGGCCGCGCATCGAAAGCGTGATCGCCCGGGAAGCCTCGAGCCGCGGGGTCAGCCCCGATGAGGTGCGCCGCACCTATGAAAGCCAGTCCTCGATGCAGACCTTCATCCGCGCCGAGGATGTCGCCAATATGTGCGTCTATCTCAGCTCCAAGGGCGGCGAACGCATTTCCGGCCAGTCCATCGCCATCGATGGACACACGGAATCCCTGTCCTTCCCGGTCAAATGAGGCGGCCATGAAAGCCATCTACTTCGAGAGCTTCGGCAAGGCTGAAGAGACGCTGATCCTGGGCGAGAAGCCTGTGGCCGAGCCCGGTCAGGGCGAGGTGCGCGTGAAGATCGCGACGAGCGGGGTGAACCCGTCCGACGTCAAGAAACGCATGGGGTCTTTCCCGCATCTGCTGGACAACGGATATGTCATTCCGCATTCGGACGGCGCCGGCGTCATCGAGGCGGTAGGCGAAGGCGTGGACACGGCGCGCATCGGCCAGAAGGTCTGGGTCTATCAGGCCCAGCACGGTCGCCGTTTCGGCACCGCGGCCGAATATGTGGTGATTGACGAACGCCGCGCGCCTGCCCTGCCCGACGGCGCCAGCTTCGAGACCGGGGCGATCTACGGCATCCCCGTCATGACGGCCCATCGCTGCGTCTTCGCCGAAGGCGATCCCTTCGGCAAGACCCTTCTCGTGACCGGCGGCGCGGGCCGGGTCGGCCATTACGCCATCCAGTGGGCCAGCCGCGCCGGCGCAAGGGTCATCGCCACCGCCAGCAATCCCGATGACGAGAAGGCGTGCCTGGAGGCCGGCGCCGCCCATGTGGTCAATCACCGTCAGGACGGCTGGGGCGCAGACGTGCTGAAGGCGACGGGCGGAGAGAAAGTGGATCAGGTCGTCGAAGTGGAGTTCGGCGCCAATCTTCCTCAAGTGCTCGACTGTCTTCGGATCGGCGGAACGATCTGCACCTATTCCTCCGCCCAGGACATGACCCCCACCCTGCCGTTTTACCGCATGATGTTCATGGACCTCACCGTGCGCATGGTGATCGTCTACGAAATGCCGGAAGAGGCGAAAGCCCAGGCCATCGCCGATATCGCGCGGGTCGAGGCGGAACCCCAAGGCGGGCTGATCCACCGGATCGCGGAAACCCATGCGCTGGCCAATTGCGCCAACGCTCATGCCGCAGTGGAGGCGGGCGATCGTCGCGGCGCGGTGATCGTGAAGGTTCAGGAGGTCTGATCGGTTGAAGGTTCGAAGTCTCATCACGGGGGCGGCGTGCGCCCTTCTGGCCCTGAGCGCTTGCGACAGCGAGACGCCGGAGCCCCCGCGTGTGGAGACCCTGTCCGGCCCCTTGGTCGGGCTGAGCCTGGACGATCATCCCGATGGCGGCGTGTTCAGGGGCGTGCCCTTCGCCACACCGCCTGTGGGCGCTCTTCGCTGGCATGCGCCTCACCCCGTCGAGGCCTGGAGCGTGGAGCGCCCCGCTCAATCCTTCGCCCCGGCCTGCATGCAGACCCGGTCCATCGTGGACTGGTATGGCGATATCGCCGAAGCCTTCGGCCAGTCTCGCGCGGTTGCGCCCGAACCTGAGGGCGTCAGCGAGGACTGTCTGTATCTCAATGTCTGGACGCCCGATCTGAGCCCTGACGAACCGGCCCCGGTCATGGTCTACATTCATGGCGGCAGCTATACGGGCGGCTGGTCCTATGAGCCCAATTACCACGGCGACGCCTTCGCGGATCAGGGCATTGTTCTGGTCTCCATCGCCTATCGTCTGGGCGCTTTCGGCTATATTGCTCCGGATACAGACAATGCGACCGCCAATGCAGGATTGCTGGACCAGATCGCCGCGCTGGAGTGGGTGCAGGCGAACATCGGCCGGTTTGGCGGCGACTCTGACCAGGTGACGATCTTTGGCGAGAGCGCAGGGGCCGCCGCGGTGGGCGCGCTTCTGGCGTCTCCGGCGGCGGAAGGCCTGTTTCATCGCGCGATCAGCCAGAGCGGCGGCTTTGAATTTGATGCGGATCGACCGGCGCAAACGGCTCACGACGCCTTTGACCAGCTTGCGAACGCGTTGAACGACGATCCCTATGACGCGTCCGCTGACGCCATCCTCGACACCGCTGCGGATGTCCTGTCCGGCTATGATTACGGCCCGGTCCATGGCCCTGATGAACTGCCTGTGTCGCCGCGTTCGGCTCTGGAATCGGGCGCGCTCAACCTCGTACCCCTGATGATCGGGACCAATCGCGATGAGTGGCGCATGTATGTGGACGCCGCTGCGTTGGAACAGAGCCTTGAGGGCTGGCGCGCGCAACTCGGCGACGCGCGTGTTGACCGCCTGCTCACCGAAGAGGGCTCTGCGCTTGGCGCGCTCGACCATTTGGAGACCGCCCGCTGGATGCGCTGTCCGGGGCAGGCGCTGGCGCGCGGGGCATCGGCTCAGGGCGCTCCCGTTTTTCTCTACCGCCTGGAACGCGCCCGCGAGGACGCGCCGGATTCGCTGCGCGTCTATCATGGCGCAGAGCTGCCCTATGTCTTTGACACCCATGACGACTGGCTGCCCACAGCCGAGGCGGACCGGGCGCTGACCGGCGTCATGCACGAAAGCTGGGCCCGCTTCGCCCGGACCGGCAACCCGAACCCGGTCACATCGGACCTCGACTGGCCGGAATTTGGCGCGACCGGCGCGCTTCTGGTCTGGGATCAACCGATTTCAACCGGCGCGCCGATGGATGAAGAGCTATGCCCGCTTCTGGGCTGGGAGACGACGCCTTGACCCTGCCCGCCCGTACAGACTGGATCGCGTTCACGGTGAGCGCCGGCCTTGTGGGACTGGTGTGCCTCGGACTGGTCATCAACCCGGACGCCGGGGCGGTCCTGCTGCCCCAGATCTATGACTTCGTCGCGGAAAAGATCGGACCGCTCTATCTCGCCCTGGGCGTCGTCCTGATCGGTTTCCTTTTCTGGCTGGCGCTCAGCCGCTATGGCCAAGTGCGTCTGGGCGGGCAGGAGGCTGTCGAGGAATTCAATACGCTGGGCTGGGCGGCCATGCTGTTCTGCGCTGGCATTGGCGCAGGCCTGATGTACTGGGCCGCGATCGAATGGGCGTACTATTTCCAGACCCCGCCCTTCGGCCTGCCCCAGGGCACGCCCGAAGCGATTGAATGGGCCTCGGCCTATGGCCTGTTTCACTGGGGCCCCTCGGCCTGGGCCTTCTATTGCCTGCCGACGCTCGCGATCGGCTACGCCTATCACAATCGCGGCGTGCCCTTCCTGCGCCTGAGCACAGGCTGTGCAGGCGTGCCCGGCTTTGGCGCGCACCAGCCGCTGGGCCGGATCGTGGACACGATCTTCATGGTCAGCCTTCTGGGCGGCGCGGGTACATCGCTCGGCTTCTCCACCCCGATGATCGCCGCGCTCGCCGCGCGCATCATGGGCGTGGCTCCCAGCTTCGGCCTCGAGGTCGCGACGCTGGTGATCACCATGGTGCTCTTCGCGCTGAGCGCGGCGGCGGGGCTGCGCAAGGGCATCCAGCGCCTCAGCGACCTCAATGTCGGTCTGATCTTCGCGTTCCTGTTGCTGGTCTTCATCGCCGGGCCCACCGGGCTCTTCATCGAGGCGGGCATCACCGGCTATGGCCTTGTGGCGCAGAACTTCATTCGCCTGAACACCTGGGCGGAGCCCTTCGGCGACACGCGTTTCGTCATCGACTGGACGATCTTCTACTGGGCCTGGTGGAT
>NZ_DJIQ01000057.1:0-4459 GCF_002433705.1 Oceanicaulis sp. UBA6590 | reverse complement strand
TCATAGCCGTCCTGACGGTGAAGCGTCAGCGGCTGGCCCGCCTTGCGACACGCCTCTTCCAGCAATTCAGGCTTGAGCTGTTCGGAGAGGAACTGATCGCTCAGCCCCTGATCCACCAGAATGCCGCTCTCGCATCGCGCGCCGTCCTCGATCAGGGCGCAGGCGTCATATTTGCGCCAGGCGCTCTGGTCATCACCGAGATAGCCGCCGAGCGCTTTCTGGCCCCAGGGGCAGTGGATGGGCGAGCTGATCGGCGCAAACGCGCTGATCGCCTTGAAGAGGTCGGGGCGTTTGAGGCCGAGGGTCAGCGCGCCATGCCCGCCCATGGAATGGCCGGTGATGGCGATGTCTTCAAGATCGAGACAGGGTGCAGCTTCCGCAGCGACTTTCAGAAGCTCGCCGGTGACATAGCTTTCCATGCGGTAGTGTTTTGACCAGGGTTCTTGCGTGGCGTCCACATAGAAGCCTGCGCCGGAGCCGAAATCATAGCTGTCATGCTCGCCCGGCAGATCCAGACCGCGCGGAGAGGTGTCGGGCGCGAGAAAGGCGAGGCCCAGCTCGGCGCAAACGCGCTGGAAGCCGCCCTTGTCGGTGACGTTGGCGTGGGTGCAGGTCAGACCTGACAGATAGAGCACGACCGGGACCGGGCCGTCCTCGGCGGCGGGCGGTAGATAGAGCCCGAACGTCATCTCCGTGCCGGTCTCTTTTGACTGATGGGTCCAGACCTGCTGGCGGCCGCCAAAGCTGCGGTTTTCGGACTTGAGTTCCATGGGCTTATCGTCCTCGTTTGAGATCCTGGAACAGGCGTTCGAGCCCGTTGAGAAAGTTCGACCGGTCCCGGGGTCCGAAAGGCTTGCCGCCCCCGCCTTCCATGGTTCCGGCGCTGCGAAGATCGGTCATCAGGTCGCGCATGGCCAGTTTCGAGCCGATGGAGTGAGCGTCAAACTCGGTCCCGCGGTGGTCGATCGCCTTGGCGCCGGCTTTCAGGCAACGGTCGGCGAGGGGGATGTCGCCGGTGATGCAGATATCGCCCGGCCCGATGCGCTCGGCGATCCAGTTGTCCGCTGCGTCCGCGCCCTCGGGCACGATCACCAGCTCGGCCCATTGGCTCTGCGGGCGGCGCAGACCGCCATCGCACACAAGCTTGATCTCGGTGCGATGGCGCTCGGCCACCTTGATCGCCTCATCCTTTACCGGACAGGCGTCGGCGTCGATGTAGAGCGTCAGATCAGAACTCCACCACGGAACGGATGCTTTCGCCCGCATGCATCAGGTCGAAGGCCTTGTTGATCTCATCGAGCGGCATCTTGTGGGTGATCAGGCTGTCGATATCGATCTTGCCGTCCATGTACCAGTCGACGATTTTCGGCACGTCGGTGCGGCCGCGCGCGCCGCCGAAGGCCGACCCCTTCCAGACCCGGCCCGTGACCAGCTGGAACGGACGGGTGGAGATTTCCTGACCGGCCTCGGCCACGCCGATGATGATGCTTTCGCCCCAGCCGCGATGGCAGCATTCGAGCGCCTGACGCATCACATGGGTGTTGCCGGTGCAGTCAAAGCTGTAATCGGCGCCGCCGCCGGTAATGTCGAGAATCGCCTCGACCACCTTGTCCGCGCCGATCTCGTTGGGATTGATGAAGTCGGTCATCCCGAACTTCTCGGCATGGGCGCGCTTGGCGGGGTTGATGTCGATGCCGATGATCTTGTCCGCGCCGACCATGCGGGCGGCCTGGATGACGTTCAGGCCGATGCCGCCCAGACCGAACACCGCGACGTTCGCGCCGGGTTCCACGCCGGCGGTGAAGATCACCGCGCCCACGCCCGTGGTCACCCCGCAGCCGATGTAACACACCTTGTCGAAGGGCGCGTCCTCACGGATTTTCGCCAGCGCGATCTCGGGCATGACGGTGAAGTTCGAGAAGGTCGAGCAGCCCATGTAATGGTGCAGCATCTCGCCATTGAGGCTGAAGCGAGAGGTGCCGTCCGGCATCAGGCCCTGACCCTGGGTGGAGCGGATCGAGGTGCACAGATTGGTCTTCTGGCTCAGGCAGCTTTTGCACTGGCGACATTCGGGCGTGTAGAGCGGGATCACGTGATCGCCCGGCTTCACGCTGGTCACCCCTTCGCCCACCTCGCGGACTATGCCCGCGCCTTCATGGCCCAGAATGGAGGGGAACAGGCCTTCGCTGTCCTTGCCTTCCAGCGTGTAGGCGTCGGTATGGCACACGCCCGTCGCCATGATCTCGACCAGCACCTCGCCAGCGCGCGGACCTTCCAGATCGACCTCGTGAATTTCCAGCGGTTTGTTGGGAGCGAATGCGATAGCGGCGCGGGTCTTCATGAAGGCCTCCTCAAAAGATGGCGGTCGGTTGGACAGCGTATGGCGTCCAGATACGCGCGGATCTCCCCTGCGGCAAGGCGAGGCGCGCCCTGAATTCAGGATATGCCCGAACGCGGCATTGAATTGTCGAGGCAATCAGGCACAGTGACGCAATGCAGCATAGCCGAGGGACGCCCGTCATGGCTCAGACCCCTGAATACACCGCTCTTCTTCTGGAAAACGTCCACCCGGACGCCGATAACGCGCTTCAGACCGCTGGTCCTGTGACCGTGAAGCGACTGTCCGGCTCGCCGGACCGGGCTCAGCTTGAGAGCGAGATCGCGTCAGCCAGCGTTCTGGGCATCCGGTCGCGCACCCATGTGGATGCGGCGCTCCTGGACGCGGCGAAGGAGCTTCAGGCGGTGGGCTGTTTCTGCATCGGCACCAATCAGGTCGATCTCGTCGCCGCCGCCGAGCGTGGCGTGCCGGTGTTCAACGCGCCTTTCGCCAATACGCGCTCGGTGGCCGAGCTGACCATGGCGTCCGTCATCATGCTGATGCGCCGCATCCCCGAGAAGATGTTCGCCATCCAGCGCGGGGAATGGCTGAAGACCGCCGACGGCGCCAATGAGGTGCGCAAGAAGAAGCTCGGCATCATCGGCTACGGCAATATCGGCGCCCAACTGTCAGTCATCGCCTCGGCGCTGGGCATGCATGTCTATTACTATGACATCGCGCCCAAGCTCGCCCATGGCAATGCTCGACCCATGGACACGCTCGATGATATCCTGACCGAGTGCGATGTGGTCACGTTGCACGTGCCCTCCACGCCGCGCACCAAGAACATGATCGGCAAGGACCAGATCGCGCTGATGAAGCATGGCGCCTTCCTGATCAACCAGGCGCGCGGCGACCTTGTGGATGTGGACGCGCTTGCGGACGCCCTGAACTCGGGTCATCTCGCGGGTGCGGCCGTGGATGTCTTCCCGGTCGAACCCAAGAGCAAGGACGAAAAGTTCGAGAGCCCGCTCACCCGGTGCGCCAATGTCATCCTGACCCCGCATATCGGCGGATCGACGCTGGAAGCGCAGCAGGCCATTGGTCTGGACGCCGCCGGCAAGCTGGCGCGCTATCTCCATGAGGGCTCGACCACCTTCGCCGTGAACTTCCCCGAAGTGGAGCCGGGGCCCATTCAGCCAGGCCGCACGCGCATCCTCGCACCGCACCGCAACCGTCCGGGTTTCCTGCGCCGTCTCAACGACGCCGCCGAACAGGCGGGCGCGAACGTCGCGGCGCAGTTCCTGCAGACCAAGGGGGATCTGGGGTATGCGGTGGCCGATCTCGAAGGCGAACTGCCGGAGGATTTCCTGGACCGGGTCCGCGCCATTGACGGAACCATCCGGGCGCGTCTCATCAAAGGCTGAGCACGTCGCGTAAATGCGCCAGCGCAAATGCGGCGGCGGCTTCGGGGTCCGTGATCCTGTAGTCCATATTGCGCTCTGCGCTGGGATGATGGGCTGAGGCGCGCGTATCCCGGATTAACTCCGAAGGCAGGTTGGTCGGCGCCAGCGCCACCTCGGACTTCTGGCCATGCCATTGGGCGACGTGGCGGTTCATGGCGGTGCTGGGACCATGCACCAGTCCCGGAATGGGCTGCAGCCAGGCGACCTTGTGCTGGATCGAGCCGATGGGCGAGATGTAGTAGTCCGCCTCTCGCGCCAGCGCCATGGCTTGCATCACCGTCAGGCCGGCCGTGGTGGCCAGCACGGCCTCCGGCGCGCTCACAGCTCCGGACATGGCCTGGAACAGGGTTTCGGACTGGCGCCGGCGGGACTCGAATGCATCGCGGACCGGGTCGTACCAGGGGGCGTCTAGATCGTCGGGCGCGGAAAAGCTGTCGAAAATATAGCGCGGTTGGCAAAGCTCGCGCGCCTGTCGGTCAAAGGCGGCGAGCATGTCGAGAAAGTTCTCGCAGCTCCGCCCATCCTCGCGATGCGCCACCCAGATCACGGGAGAAGCCTTGTCCGAGCGAAGGACGGTCCGAGTTGGCATCTGCCGGGTCAAGGACGATTGGGTTCGCTGGTCGAGGAACTCGCCCCCTACGGGCGTGAAATAGGGCGGGCCGCTCTGTTTCAGCGG
>NZ_DJIQ01000045.1:36221-64603 GCF_002433705.1 Oceanicaulis sp. UBA6590 | reverse complement strand
TTTCCCCTGCGTTGGCGCGCGGGGTTGTTGGTGCATGGGCCCCGGGTCAAGCCCGGAATGACGATGTCTCGAGATGGCAGATGAATTGCCGGGCGAGCACTGCGAAGACCCGGGACCTTTTCCGGGTGAAGCGCCTCACCCTGCATGAGGCCCCGGCTCTGCGCTGCGCCTGGCCTGGGTTTCAGAAGCTATTCGCCATCCTTTTCATCGCCCTCGATCACCTCGGGCGGATTGGCGACGAGCTTGCCGGCTTTCAGGTCCACATGGGGAGCGGCGTCTCTGGTGAAGGGCAGGAACCAGACCCCGTCCGGGCCGGAGATTTCCAGAAGATCGCCCGCGCCGAAATCCTGCACCGACTTGATCTTGCCCAGCGTCTCGCCCTCAAGGTTCTCCACGTCGAGGCCGATGAGGTCGGAATAATAGAACTCGTCCTCGTCAAGCTCGGGCAGGGCGCTGTGGGGCACATGCAGGAGCGTGCCCTTCATGGCCTGCACCTGCTCGCGGGTGAGGCGTTCCTTCAACCGGACGATCACCGTGCCATTGGGGCCGGGTTTGGCCTGGGTCGGGGTCAGGATCACATTGCCCGATTTATCGAGGAAGGGGCCATAGCTGCAGACCTGGCTGGCGTCGCCGAACGGCTTGAGCTTGGCGTCCCCGCGCACCCCGTGGGCGCCCGCGACAGCGGCGATGACGACAAGCTCTTCTTTGGGTGCGGGCATGGCGGGATCCTTTTCTGCGCTCTCTGTGCCCAAAGATGGCCCAAGGCTCAAGATGGGCGCTGCGCGCGGCCTCTGTCTTAGTGGAGATTTGAAAGTTTTGATGTAATGACTTCGAGCGTCTTTATGCGTTGGCTCGCCTCCTCAAAAGGACGTTCGTATCCGTCAGGGTGAGGGGGCGTTGGGTAATGAATAGGGCTCTGGTTGTAAGTCTTGCAGGTCTTGTGGCCTTGAGCGGCTGTGAAACCGCGTCCCTGACCAGTCAGTATGCCTTCCCCGAGGAAGGCCGCGCCTATCATTACGGCAATTTCTGCGGTCCGGGGGTTCCGGAGCGGGTCAGTGAGGACCCGGCGCTTCAGCTTGAGGTACTCAACACGCTGGTTCCGGTGGACGGCATTGACGCCATCTGCCGCGCCCATGACGTCTGTTATGAAACCCATGGCCGCGACCATCCCGGCTGTGATTACGCGATGGTGGGCGCTCTGAGCTATTTCTCTGCAGCCTCTGCGCCCGAAGGTCTGTTCGCCAGGACCAGTGATGAAGAGGATGCCTGCATCAACCTCGCTCATGAAATCCAGACGCCCTTTCACACCAAGTTCGCCTTCGGGCGGGGTCTGGAGAACCGCGCCCGTCTGGAGCGCACGGATGCCGAAACGGAAGCCTATGAGCGGCTTCAGGCGCAGAACAATACCGATACGATCCTGGCCTTCTTTGGCAATGATGACGCCCAGCGTGCGCTTGATGAGCGCCTTGATACCCGATCCATCGGTGAGGTGAGCGGGCTGCGATACTCGCTGGAGACCGCCGCCTTCACCGCCCTGTCGCGGATGCTGACAGGGTTTCCCGAAACGCCGGGCACCTGCAATGCGGTCCCGATCGAAGCCCTGCAGGCCAGCTTCACCTGCCATTTTGACCATTTTGAAGAGCGCATGGTCAGCTCTCGCGGCGATCTTGAGGCCGTCAATCTGGAGCGCATGTCGGTGAATGGCTGTAACACGGTCAAGCGGATCACCCCCTAGGGCATGCCGCCCTGAAAGGCTTCGGTCTCGCCCGCGCTCACCTCGTAAAGCGTGACGGGGGCGCGGCAGCCGGGCTGGGCGCATTTCAGCGCGGTTTCCACTTCATCGAGATGGGCGTGGGCCAGCGCGCGCCGGGCCAGCAATTCCTGCACGGTGTAATAGCGCGCCGCGCTGCAGGCGGTGCAAAAGGCCTCGAGCCGGCTGTGCGGGTCGAGATCGTCAAGGCGCAGTTCGGTTTTCCAGGTCATCACCAGAAGTCCTCGGCATAGGGAATGCGTGTGAAAGCGATCTTGCCGCCGGCATAGCCGCCGGGCGGCGGGGTCCAGACGCCCTGGGTCACCAGCGACTTGGCGTAGCGGCTATTGATGGAGTCGATGGCGTCCTGCAGGGCGTTGCGGCGGGCGCGATCCTCGGGCTTGTCGTCAATCAGCCAGTCGGTCTGGGTGACGCCGGGATCATCAAGATCGGCCAGATACATGCCGGCCCGCATGGGGCGCGCGCGCGGGTCCGCCCGCTGGGCGGCGGCCCACAGCGTGTCGAGCGCCTTGAGGCAATCGCGATCGGTGCGGGCGCTGTGCAGGGGCAATTCCCCGCTCCACCCGCCCTCGATATGGCGCAGCCACAGGCCCATGCGCCCGGCGGTGCGGCCGTCCCGACGCATGCGGCGGGCGGCCTTCACCGTCAGCAATCGCGCGCAGTCATAGGCGCTGGGCCAGGTGCGGTGGCTGGGCGGCAGGACGCGGCCATGGCCATACATGCGCCGCTTGGCGGGCTCGGCCTGGACCGCATAGCCGTGCAGGGCGTACCAGAAGCGCTCGCCCGCCACATTGCGCCACAGGGCGCGCATCTGCTTGGGCTGCAGCGCCCAGAGCGCCTTCATGTCCGCCACGCCCGCCTTCAGAAGGCGCTTGCGCATGGAGGAGCCAATGCCCGGCGCTTCGTCGAGCGGACGTTTGAGCAAGGGCCCCGGCAAATCCTCGGGCGGCCAGATGGTCAGGCCGTCGGGTTTGCCCAGCTTGCAGGCCATCTTGGCGAGAAAGCGATTGGGCGCCATGCCGATCGAGCAGGTGACGACGCCGTCGGTCTGCGCCGCAATGCGCGCCTTGATCGCGTTCGAAACGCCTTCAGGATCGGCGATGGCCCGCCCGTCGAGCGGGCAGGTCAGCTCGTCAATGGATTTCACCGCGCCAATGGGCAGCACGGCCCGGATCTCGGCGACCATCAAAGCGTGCATGCGGCGATAAAGATCGGGCTTCTGATCCACCAGGATCATGTCGGGCACCGCCTCGCGGGCTTCGCGCACGGTCATCACCGAGCTTGCGCCTTTCGCCTTGGCTTCCTTGGAGGCGGCGATGATGCAGGTATTGCGCGCGCCCTGCATGGGGATCACCCCGACCGGGCGGCCCCGCAGGCGCGGATCGGCGTATTGCTCGACGCTCGCAAAGAAGCTGTCAAAGTCGAGATAGAGCTGCTCGATGGTCTCTGGCTTGCGCATGGTTCATGTTCCGCAGGCGGCTGTCCGCTACAGAACAAAACTAGAACAAATGCGTTCACCGGGAAAGCGGGAAGAGTCAGATCGCGGCGTGAATCCCTGACTCCAGATGTGAAAAACCCCGCCGCGTTTCCACGGCGGGGTTGATCAAATGCCGGAAGCAAAAGGTCTTATTCAGACGCTTCTTCAGCAGCTTCTTCGGCCGGGGCGTCTTCAGCCGGAGCCGCAGCGGCTTCAGCTTCAGCCGCCTTCTTGGCTTCTTCTTTTTCAGCGCGTTCAGCCGCGCGCTCTTTGGCTTTCTCGCCAGGCTCGCCCTTTTTCGGGTTGTTGCCGTGGGTCCATTCATAGACGCCAGCGTCTTTCAGGAAGCGCGCGACGCGGTCAGACGGCTGGGCGCCCTTCTTGATCCACTCGGCGGCTTTCTCGGTGTCCACGGAGATGCGGTTCTCGTGGTCTTTCGGCAGCATCGGGTTGTAGTGGCCGATCTTCTCGATGAAGCGGCCATCGCGCGGCATGCGGGAATCGGTGACGACGATGCGGTAGTACGGACGCTTCTTGGCGCCGCCGCGGGCGAGACGAATTTTAACAGACATGGTTGTGGTCCTTTAAGGTCATTTTTTCTTCGAGAGGCCGAGCGGTAGGCCATCCGGCCCCAGGGGTCCGCCAATGCCTGGCAGGCCCTGTTTGCCTGGGCCGCCCAGCCCCGGCAGGTCTGCGCCCTTGGGCGCTTGTCCCTTGAGAAGATCGGACGCCGCATCGCCAAGCCCTGGAGGCATGCCGCCACCCATGCCGGCCATGCCGCCGCCCATACCCGGCATTCCGGGCATGCCGGGGAAACCCCCTTTTTTGCCCTTCTTGCCCATCTTCTTCATCATGTCCGCCATCTGGCGGTGCATTTTCAAGAGCTTGTTCACCTCCGGCACCTCAACGCCCGAGCCGAGCGCAATACGGCGCTTGCGGCTGGCCTTGAGCAGATCCGGTTTGGCGCGCTCTTCCTTGGTCATCGACAGGATGATCGCTTCCTGGCGCTTGAGCATCTTGTCGTCAAAGCCGGCATTGGCCATCTGGGCCTTCGCCGCCTTGTTCATGCCCGGCAGGAAGCCCATCAGCCCTGCAACGCCGCCCATTTTCTGAAGCTGGCGCAGCTGGTCGGCCATGTCGTCGAGATCGAACTTGCCCTTGGCCATCTTCTTGGCGAGGCGTTCGGCTTTCTCGTGATCGACCTCGGCGGCGGCTTTCTCCACCAGCGAGACGATGTCGCCGCGCCCCAGAATGCGGCCGGCGAGGCGCTTGGCGTCAAAGGCGTCAAGGCCATCAACCTTTTCAGAGACGCCCAGGAACTTGATCGGCAGGCCGGTGACCCAGCGCATGGACAGCGCGGCGCCGCCGCGGCCATCGCCATCCATCCGGGTCAGCACAAGGCCGGTCAGCTTCAGACGCTCGTCAAAGCGCTTGGCGGTCTCCACCGCATCCTGACCGGTCAGGGAGTCCGCCACCAGAAGGGTTTCACGCGGCCGCGCCACTTCGGCGATCTTGGCGGCCTCGCCCATCATCTCTTCATCGATGGAGGTGCGGCCCGCAGTATCCAGGATCACCACGTCATAGCCCTGAAGGCGACCCGCGCTCATGGCGCGCTTGGCGATCTCCACCGCGGACTGGCCCGCCACGATAGGCAGGCAGGCGACGCCGGCCTTCTCGGCCATCTGCGCCAATTGCTCCATCGCCGCCGGACGGCGGGTGTCGAGCGAGGCGACGAGGACTTTCTTCTTCTCGCGCTCGGAAATGCGCTTGGCGAGCTTGGCGGTGGTGGTGGTCTTGCCCGAGCCCTGAAGACCCGCCATCAGGATCGCCACAGGCGGTTCGCCGGTGAGGTTGAGCCCCTCGGGTTCGCCCTCGCCGCCCAACAGCTCCACAAGGCCGTCATGGACGATCTTGATGACCTGCTGGCCGGGGCTGACCGAGCGGATGACCTCTTCGCCGATCGCCTTCTCGCGGACCTTCGCAGTGAAATCCTTCACCGCCGGCAGGGCGACGTCGGCCTCCAAGAGCGCCACGCGGATTTCGCGCAGCGCGGCGTCCACATCCTTTTCCGAGAGCGCGCCGCGCCCGGTCAGGCTGTCAAAGACGCCGGAAAGCCGTTCTGAAAGTGAGTCGAACATGTGTTCGCCTGCCCTGGTCCGCTTCTGGTCACACCCAAGAAGGTGTGTGTCAAACGCGCACGCCGCAACCGCCCCACTGGACGAGCCTTCGTCGAGCGGGGGACCTCGCCCGCCTCCAGGCGTTCACTCCTGATCTATGCAGGACGCCGTGTGCGGGTAAGGCAAGCGGAGAGACGCTTGC
The DNA here is from genome assembly GCF_002433705.1 of Oceanicaulis sp. UBA6590. NCBI lineage: Bacteria > Pseudomonadati > Pseudomonadota > Alphaproteobacteria > Maricaulales > Maricaulaceae > Oceanicaulis > Oceanicaulis sp. UBA6590. The sequence goes on along the minus strand of NZ_DJIQ01000045.1, from coordinate 59,036 downwards.
GTGAAGCGTGGGCGTTTACGCGGGAGGCGGGGAAGAGTCAAGGGAAAGCGGGTTTGTGGGGCTTGCCGACTTCCATTCTCCCCCGCCATCCCCTACCTGTCAGCGCATTGATCCCGCCTCTGCCCGAAAGGCTTCCCATGCTGACGATTGCTTTCCAGATGGATCCCATCACCGCCGTCAATGTCAACGCGGACTCCACCTTTGACATTGCGCTGGAGGCCTTTGGGCGCGGCCATGAGATCTGGGTGTATGAGCCCAAACATCTCAGCCTGGAGAACGGCAAGGTCCGTGCGACGGCGCAGCGGGTGAAGACGCTGCAGCGGGTGCAGGGCGAGCATGTCACCCTGGCCGAGCCTGAAGTGCTGGACCTGCACACGGTGGATGCGGTCTTCCTGCGTCAGGATCCGCCCTTCGACATGAGCTACATCACCACCACCCACATCCTTGAGCATCTCATGCCCGAGGTGCTGGTGGTCAATGATCCGCGCCATGTGCGCGATACGCCCGAAAAACTGTTCGTGACGACGTTTGAAGGCGTGATGCCGCCGACCCTGATCACCAGCTCGGAAGCGGAGATCCGCGACTTCTTCGAGCGCCATGATCGCGACATCATCGTCAAGCCGCTGTTCGGCAATGGCGGGGCGGGCGTGTTCCGCATCCGCGACAGCGCCGAGAATATCGCCTCGCTGGTGGAGCTGTTCGGGCAGACGAGCCGCGACCCGCTGATGGCCCAGGCCTTTGTTCCCGATGTCAGGAATGGCGACAAGCGGGTGATCCTGGTGGATGGCGAGCCCGTGGGCGCGATCAACCGCGTGCCCGCCGAGGGCGAAGTGCGCGCCAACATGCATGTGGGCGGCAAGGCCATACAGTCCGACCTCACCGAGCGCGATCTCGAGATCTGCCGCATCATCGGGCCGGAGCTGAAGCGTCGTGGCCTTGTCTTTGTGGGCATTGACGTGATCGGAGACTACCTCACCGAGATCAACGTCACCTCCCCTACCGGCATTCAGGAATTGCGCCGCTTCTCCGGCGTGGATGTGTCTGCGCTGCTGATTGACTGGGTCGAAGCCAAGCGGGGGTAGGCGCGACATGATCGATACCGACACCCTGCATTTGCAATGGGCGCTGAGCTATCCCTTCCCGCGCCCGCAAACGCCCTTCATCTTTCTGGACGGCGCGACCTGGCCCTTGATGCAGACCCAGGGCGGGTTCGGCGACTGGATCATTGATCACGCCAAGGGACCTATCAAGATGGCGAAAGCGCTGGGCGAACAGCGTCTTTCGGAGTTTGAACGCGGCGCCTATCACGCCGTGGCGGCGGTGGGCTCGAACGCCGCGCCCGCGCAATTACGCCGCAAATTCCGCGACCATCTGGACGACGTCGCCATTCCGGTGATCCAGATCCATGTGCCCGATCATGTGGTCGCCTATGCCAACCGCATCGCCGTCTATGGCTCGATCCCGGCCACGCTGGTGGAGCGCCCTGGCGGCTCGGTGCGGGTCTGGGCGACGCTTCTGACCGAACGCGACTACGCCATCATGAACGGTACCGAGGATCGCGGCGAGATTTATGACGGCGTGCCGATCAGCCCGATCCATGTGCCCGAAGCGATCGAGAACCCGTTTGAAGCCTATGCCTGCCTGACGGGCTCGCTCCCCCTGCGCGTCTCCGCCTTCCCGTCCGAGGGTTGCGGCTGGCCCGTGGGCGGCCAGTGGGAAGCGCAATCAGCCGCCATCCGTGCGCTGGACCTTGATCTGTCCGTGGATCATTTCGTGCTGGAAAACACCGCCGATCCCGAGCTGCGCGCGGCGCGCGATCTGGCGCTGTCCAAGGTGCGGTAAGAGGGAAGGTGAAATGATGCGGTTACGAATGGCCTTGGCATTGCTGATGGCGGCGCTTTCCGCATCATCCGCTATGGCTTGCTCGATCCCTTTTCAGGAAACGTATTATTCTGCTGACGAAGCAATCGAGGATGCGTCGTGGATCGCATGGGCCCGCGCTGTGCAAGCAGAAGACGGGCGCTATGAGTTTGAGGTGATCGAATACCTGAAGGGCCGAGGTCCTTCGCGAATTCGCCCATCTGAAACATCAACGAATTCTCAGGAATACTGGAACAATGGAGGTGACTGGCTCGCAGCTGGTATGGCGAGCTTTGTCAGGCCGCTGGGGGATCCTCCAAACAGACCCCGAACAGAGAATTTTTATGGCCATTCCACAGCACATTTTTGGACGGTCGGTACGGACGTCTTTGACGGGACAGACTGTTTAATACGACCGGAATTCGTCCTTGGTCGGGCCGAGTATCTGGTTTTTGGCCCTCATGCTTATTCCTACGGGTTTGAGGCCATCTCAGGCGCAGACGATCTCTGGCTGAACTATGTCCGCGACAAGGTGCAGACAGGAGAGGCCGTAGCCCCGTTTCCTCAGACTCTTGAGCAGTATCTCTCCGAAGCGATCGCTGTAATCAGGGTCCAGGCTGTGCTGTCGGATGATGGCTTTGAGTTCCAGGAAACAGTCTTGAAGGGTGAGAACGACAGCTATCTGGAAGCAGTATTTGTCATGCCAGAAGTGTCGCTACGCGATGATTTGCTTTGTCGGTTCTCTCGTCCTTCGGATGGTGTAAGCACCCTGGACCGCATTTATGTAATTGAGCGGATATCGTCTCTGCTTGAAGACCAGGTCGATTATGTGGGATGTGGCAGGGAGTATAATCCCGAAACCCCTCGGAGAAGCATAGGCGTGACGTTAAGCGCCAGAGGCCGGTATGCCCGAAACGCCTATCTCCAGTTTGATGTGCGTTCGGATGGGACGCTGGACCTCTTCACAAGTGGACGTGCATTTCCGCTTTTGACGAAGGGCGAGACGACCGACACAGATCTAAGTCTTGATCGGGTCAGAAGCCTTCTCAATCGTCCCCTCGATGAGCGCTAGCTTCAAAGACAAACTCTCCGAGTCTTGATCAGGCGCTGTCGCTGGTGCGGTAGAAAGCGGCTTGCGGGGCGTCGCGAGCTGTCGTCATGCTCTCCCGGCTAAGGATCAGGAGGGGATCATGAAATACGGGCTGACATTTCTCGCGGGGGTGCTTGTGGGGGCGGCGCTGGTGATTGCGGCGGGCCTGTTCATGGGCCGCCAGATCGCCGTGACGCCTGAGCTTCCCGGCGCCAGCCTGACCGAAGACGGCGCGCCGTCAGACGCCGGATAAGTCTCTTCCCTGTCATCGGACGACGTGTCCGGCTGGATTTTCACGGTCCTCGGACTTGATCCGGGGACCCATGGGCCTCCGGGTCAAGCCCGAAGGCCGAGACGTGAGTGTTTTTCAGAACGTGAAACCCAAGGCTGGGTGAGCGTCCCTCTCCCCTTTCTGAGGGGAGAGGGGAATTGCAGCCCTATTTCTTCAGCCAGCCCTTGTTGACCACCACTTCGGCGATCTGGACGGCGTTGAGCGCGGCGCCCTTGCGCAGATTGTCCGACACGATCCACATGGCGAGACCGTTCTCGACCGTGGGGTCGTTGCGGATGCGGCTGACGAAGGTGGCGAATTCACCGACGCTTTCCACCGGGGTGACGAATTGCGGTTCGTCCTCATCCGCGCGGTCGATCACCATCAGGCCCGGCGCTTCGCGCAGCAGGTTGCGGGCATCCTCGGCGGAGAGTTCCTTCTCCAGCTCCAGATGCGCGGCGACGCAATGGCCGACAAACACCGGCACGCGGGCGCAGGTGGCGAAGAGCTTGATCTTGGGGTCGAGGATTTTCTTGGTCTCGACCGTCATCTTCCACTCTTCCTTGGTCGCGCCGTCCTCCATGAAGACGTCGATTTTCGGAATGACGTTGAAGGCGATCTGCTTGGGGAAGACTTCCGGTTCGATCGGGTCGTTGACGTAGATCGCCTTGGTCTGGTTCCACAGCTCGTCCATGGCCTCGCGGCCGCCGCCGGAGGTGGACTGATAGGTGGAACAGTTCGCCCGCAGAATGCCCGCCGCATCATGGATGGGTTTCAGCGCCACCACGGTCTGGATGGTGGAGCAATTGGGGTTGGCGATGATGTTCTTCTTCGGCCGCTCATTGAGCGTGTCCGGGTTCACTTCGGGCACGACCAGCGGCACGTCCGGGTCCATGCGCCAGGCGCTGGAATTGTCGATGACAAGCGCGCCGGCCTTGGCGATCTTCGGCGACATCTCGCGCGACAGATCTCCGCCCGCGCTCATCAGCACGATGTCGACAGTGGAATAGTCAAACGTGTCCGCATCCTTGATGGTCAGGGTCTTGTCGCCATAGGAGACTTCGCGGCCCACGGATTTGCGGCTCGCGAGCGCATAGACGGTTTCGGCGGGGAAGAGGCGTTCCTCGAGGATGGTCAGCATTTCCTGACCGACAGCGCCCGTGGCGCCCAGAACGGCGACGTTGAGACCCATGGATCTCTCCTTCAGATGATATTGCTCTGCACAATGACGCAGGCTCAGACAAAGAAAAACCCCCGGGGCCGGTCTGGCCCCGGGGGTTTTCACACCGGATCGACCAGACCTTTAGGCCAGGCTGGGATCAATCTTCTTGCACGCTTCCACGAGGCCCTTCACGGAATCGACCGAATGGTCGAACATGGCCTGTTCGTCCTTGTTCAGCTCGATCTCGACGACCTTCTCCACGCCATTGGCGCCGATCTGGATCGGCACGCCCACATACAGGCCGTCCACGCCGAACTGGCCGGTCAGGTGCGCCGCGCAGGGCAGGATGCGCTTCTTGTCGTTGAGATAGGATTTGGCCATGGCGATGGCGCTTTCCGCCGGGGCGTAGAAGGCCGAGCCATTGCCCAGAAGGCCGACGATCTCGCCGCCGCCCTTGCGGGTGCGGTCGACGATGGCGTCGATCTTCTCGTCAGACGACCAGCCCATTTTCACCATGTCCGGCACCGGAATGCCGGCGACGGTGGAGTAACGGGTCAGCGGCACCATGGTGTCGCCATGGCCGCCCATCACGAAGGCGGTGACGTCTTCGACCGACACGTTGAACTCTTCGGCCAGGAACCAGCGGAAGCGCGCAGCGTCCAGAACGCCCGCCATGCCGACCACCTTGTTGTGGGGCAGGCCGGAAAATTCGCGCAGCGCCCAGACCATGGCGTCCAGCGGGTTGGTGATGCAGATCACGAAGGCGTTCGGGGCGAACTTCTTGATGCCTTCGCCGACCGACTTCATGACCTTGAGGTTGATTTCCAGAAGGTCGTCGCGGGACATGCCCGGCTTGCGCGGCACGCCGGCGGTGACGATGCACACATCCGCGCCTTCAATGGCGGAATAGTCTTCCACCGAACCGCCCGTCAGATGGCTGTCCTTGCCGAAGACGGGGCTGGCTTCGCACAGATCCAGCGCCTTGCCCTTGGCGGTGCCTTCATTGAGGTCCATCAGGACCACATCGCCCAGCTCCTCACGAGCAGCGATGTGAGCCAGGGTGCCGCCGATCATGCCGGCGCCGATAAGGGCGATCTTTTTGCGAGCCATGGAAATACTCCTCAAGCTTACGAGGGGGCGCGCCTTTGATGCAGGCGCGAAGACAGGTGGGCCTGATTTACGCCCCTCGGCGCAGAAGTGCAATGCGCAGAAGGGAGAAGACCGCTCTGAGCTCTGTCAGTCGCCCAGCCAGTGCATGAAACTGGCGTTGCGGATGCGCTCGCCGCCCATCTGTACTCCGACCGCCAGCGCCGCCGCATCGCTATGGGGGATTTCACCGGGCGTGTGCAGGTATTCAGGCTGGATCATGCCCGAGATCAGGATGTCTCCCAGCGCGTCATCCCGGGTGCGGAACTCGAAAGCGCCATCGGTGAGGATCAGGCTGTCAGGCCGGATGCGTCGCGCATCAAGATAATAGGTCTGCCCCAGCTCGTTCGTGGCGGTTTCGCCCTCGACCGGGTTCAGGCTCAGCCAGACCGGGATTTCATCAGGCGCCGACCCCGCCTCGCGCCAGAACTCGAAATCGGTGCTGTGGCCAATGAACAGATGATCCACCGTCCAGCCATGGGCCGAAAGACCGCCATTGGGCAGGTAATAGCCGCTGGCGTCATAGCTCATGGCGATCTCGAATCCGCTCGCAACTGACGCCGCGTTGGCTGCAGGTTCAGCGGCGACCGTGTTGCTGGCGGGCGAACAGCCGCTCGCGAGCACGAGGGCGGTGAGGCCAAGTGTGATGCGGATCATGGTGCGTCTCCCCAGACAATGATCTGGGAAGTGTGCCTTGGCAGGCGGCCCCCGTCACTCAGAATGCGTGCGGTCTGGGCTGTCCTCGTCGCTTTCGCCCACACGGCGCTCGGCGGCCAGATAGGCGCGCCCGCTCATCTCCATCAGGCGCGACACCGTACGCTGGAATTCAAACGCGTAATCGCCTTCGGGGTAGAGTCTGGAGGCTTCCGCTTCCGCGCTCATGATCAGCTTGGTCCGGATTTCGTAGAGGGCGTCGATCAGCGTCACGAAACGCTTGGCGGCGTCGCGCTTGCCCGGCGTCAGCAGCGGCGCACGGTCGATCATGACGGTGTGGAAGGTCTCCGCCACCATCAGATAGTCCGCCGGGCCTAGAGGCCTGGCGCACAATTCGTCAAAGGTGAAGCGCGCCACACCCGCCGCCTGTCGCGGCACCACAAGTTCGCGCCCGTTCACGTCGAGAATGCAGGTCTGCACCTTGGCGCCGCGCGTGAGGCGCTTGAAGGCGTTATCCATCGCCGAATCCGCTTCCGAGCCCAGCGGATGGTAATAGACCGGCGCGGCTTCGAGCTGTTCAAGGCGGTAATCGCGCCCGGAATCGAGCTCGCGCACATCCAGCGTCTGTTTGATGAGATCGATGAAGGGCTCGAACAGCTGGCGATTGAGACCGTTTTTGTAGAGATCATCGGGATGCCGGTTGGAGGTGGCGACCATCACCACGCCCTCGGCGAACAGGCCGTCAAACAGGCGACCCAGGATCATCGCATCGCCCACATCGGTGACCTGCAGCTCGTCAAAGCACAGAAGCCGCGTCTGCTTGGCCAGCGCTTTCGCCACGCGTGGCAGAGGATCGGAATCCTTCTTCTCGCGCTCATGGGTGATGCGCGCCTGGATCTCCTGCAGGAACTGGTGAAAGTGCACGCGGCGCTTTTTCGCCACGGGGGCGGCGTCAAAGAACAGATCCATCATCAGGGATTTGCCGGTGCCCACTCCGCCATAGAGATAAAGGCCCCTGGGCGCGGGTCTGGACTTGCTGAACAGGCCCGACTTGCCCTCATTCCACTCCGCCAGCGCGTCGCACAGCGCCTCAAGGTGCTCAGCGATTTCGGCCTGACCGGGATCGGGCTGCAGCCGACCTTCGGCCACCGCCTGTTTCAGGCTGTCCACAGGACCCATTCTCAAAGGCTCCAGACCAGAGCTGCGGTCGCGATCAGAGTAAAGCTGACAGCGGCGGCGAGCCAGACAAGGGCGGGGCGTTGCAAGGTGCGCATGGCCGCCTCGATACAATGATGCGCCCGCCCCGCCAAGACGGCTGCGCTTATAGCTTCATGAGGTTGCAGAAGGATTGCGAGAGGGTGACAAGGCTGTGGCCTGTCTAGACCATCCAGCCTTCCAGCTCAGACCGCCAAGCCTCGGGCAGCGGCTTCGGGCGACGGGTCTGACGGTCCACATAGACATGCACGAAGAAGCCCTCGGCGGCGGCGGTGTCCTCGCCCGCCTTGAAGATGGCGATCTCATAGCGCACCGAGCTTGAGCCGATCCGCGCCACCTTCACCCCCGCTTCCAGAGCATCCGGAAAGGCCGTGGCGGCGTGATAGCGGCAGCCGGTCTCCACCACGAGGCCGATGGTCTCGCCGTGCTCGATGTCGAGAAGACCTGCGCGGGCCAGGCGCCGGTTCACGGCCGTGTCGAAGAAACCGTAATAGACGACATTGTTGACATGGCCGTAGACATCATTGTCCGCCCAGCGGGTCTCGATGGGTTCGAACTGATTGAAAGCCGCACGCCTCGCCGGCGCCTGACGCTCTGCGCTCACAGGATTTCCTCATACATCGCGACGATGGAGTCATAGGTCATCTCGCGCGGATTGTTCGGCAGGAGGCGATCATTGGCGGCCACGTCCTCCGCCATTTTCGGCACGTCATTATGGCTGATGCCCAGTTCCGACAGGCGGCGCTCGATGCCCACGGCCTCGGCGATGCGGTCCATCTCGTCGATCAGGCCCGAGGAGCCCGGCTTGAGGCCCAGATGCGAGGAAATTTCCGCATACTGCTCTTCGGCGGAAGGCGCGTTGTAGCGCAGCACGGGCGGCAGCACGACGGCGTTCGAAAGCCCGTGCGGGACATGGAACATGCCGCCCAGCGGATAGGCCATGGCGTGCACCCCGGCGCAGGGTGAGTTGGAGAAGGCCTGCCCCGCCAGCATGGCGCCCAGCAGCATGTCGCCGCGCGCTTCCCGGTCAGAGCCATCCTCGCACGCGCGCAGGATCGAGCCATGCAGCAGCTTCAGCGCGGTCAGCGCCAGGGCGTCCGACATGGGGTTTTTCGAGCGGCGATTGGTGAAGGCCTCGATGGCGTGAACCATGGCGTCAATGCCGGTATAGGCGGTGGGATGCTTGGGCAGGCCCAGCGTCAGATCGGGATCCAGGATCGCCATGTCCGCATACAGAGGATCTGCCGCAATGCCGCGTTTGGACGTCGCGCCCGTGGTCAGCACCGCCACATTGGTCACTTCCGAGCCGGTGCCCGCCGTGGTGGGCAGCAGGATCAGCGGCGGACGGTTCGCCTTGACCTGCTGCACGCCATACATCGTGGACAGGGATTGCTCGCCGGACAAAAGGAGCGCGACCACTTTCGCCGTGTCCATCGGGCTGCCGCCGCCAAAGCCGATCACGGCCTCGGCGCCAAATTCCTGACCTTCCGCCACAGCTTCGAAGACAGTGCTTTCGGGCGGGTCGGCGACCACCTTGTCATAGACATGCACCTGAAGGCCCGCATCCTTCAGGCCCGCCAGCGCCGCATCGGCCAGTCCCGCCTTCAGGACGCCCTGATCGGTGACAAAGAGGATGCGCTTGGCGCCCTTGAGCGCCGGGGCGGCGGTTTCCGCGAGCCGTGCGCTCGAGCCAGGCTGGAACAGGGTTTTGGGGACTGTCGTGAAGGTGAAAGCGGTGGTCATGGCCGTCGGCTCCTCCCGTCTGCGGGCTCGCACTGCGCGGATGCGTCGCGTGTGTTATGAGCGGGGTCTCTTTATGCGGACCCTCGAAACGGGCACAGTATGCCTGTTCTTTTCACTCAGACCAGCCCGGCTGGCCAGCCATAGGAGGCGAGTATGCTCGACGAAGTGTCCACATCCATCCCGGATATGGGTCGCGCCTATTACGACCCGCTGGTGCAGGACGCCGGCAATGGACTGACGGGGCCCGGCGGGGCGCTCTATCGCTACGCCATCCGGCCTGAAGGCTATCGTCTGGACGAGAGCGATTTCATCGCCGACAGCTGGCAGCTCAAGCGCCAGCCCGACTACACGCCCGCCGAACATGCGCGCTGGAAGCTGCTGTTTGAGAACCAGCGCAAGATGCTGCCGGGCCGGGCCTGCAAGGACTTCATGGAGGGGTTCGAGCAGCTCGAGCACCTCTTCAAGGACGGCATCCCCAGCTTTGACGACATCAACGCCATCCTCAAGCCCGCCACGGGCTGGACGGTGGTGCCGGTGCCCGAGCTGATCCCGGACAACATCTTCTTCTGGCACCTGGAGAACCGCCGCTTCCCGGCGGGCGTCTTCATTCGCGGCGGCAATCCGAAAACGAAAAAGGTGAAAGAGGCCAATGAAGGCCGCGCGCCGGAATTCGTCGAATACACGGCGGTGGAGGACGACCTCTTCTACCTGCAGGAGCCGGACACCTTCCACGACATTTTCGGCCATGTGCCGATGCTGATGAACCCGTTCTTCGCCGATTACATCCAGGCCTATGGCGCGGGCGGGCGTCGGGCGATCGAGTATAACCGCCTGAAGAATTTCGGCTCGGTCTACTGGTACACGGTGGAGTTCGGCCTGATCCTGGAAGAGGGCGAATTGCGCGTCTATGGCGCGGGCATTCTGTCGAGCCCGGACGAGACCCTGTTCTCGCTCTACTCTGACAGCCCGCACCGCATCAAGATGGTGCCCGAGCGGGTCATGCGCACCGACTATGTGATCAGCGATTTTCAGGAAACCTATTTCGTCGTGGATTCCATCAAGGCGCTGTATGAGAGCACCGCCGGTCGCGATTTCACGCCGATCTACAAGAAGCTGCCCGCGGGCTTCACCTACGCCACCACCGCAGCGCTCGACACCGATGTGATCGTCACCGAGGGCACGCAGGAGTACAAATTCTGCGGCGGCAAGGGCAAACCCCGTGCGGTCGAGCACATGCAGGCAATCCGCGACGCGCACAAGCGGTAGGCTGTCAGTCCGGGCCCACAAAAAAGCCGGCGGATCGCTCCGCCGGCTTTTTCATGTTCAGGACCAGACCCCTAGTCCATAGTCGGGATGATGAAGGCCTGATCGGACACCTGACCGGACGGCCAGCGCTGGGTCACCGTCTTGATCTTGGTGAAGAAGCGCACGCCTTCCATGCCGTGCTGGTTGGCGTCGCCGAACGAAGACCGCTTCCAGCCGCCAAAGGTGTGATAGGCCACCGGCACCGGGATCGGCACGTTCACGCCGACCATGCCCACATTGACCTTGGAGGCGAATTCCCGCGCGGCGAGGCCGTTGCGAGTGAAGATCGCCACGCCATTGCCGTACTGGTGCTCGCTCGGCAGCTTGGCGGCCTCTTCAAGGTCCTTGGCGCGCACGATCTGCAGCACGGGGCCAAAGATTTCTTCCTGATAGGTCTTCATGTCGGCGGTGACATGGTCAAACAGGGACGGGCCGATGAAATAGCCGCTCTCATGGCCTTGCAGCTTGAAGTTCCGACCGTCGATCAAGAGCTTCGCGCCCTCGTCCACGCCCATCTGGATGTAGTTCTCGACCTTTTCCTTGTGCGCCTGGGAGACGACCGGACCGTACTGGGCCTCGGGATCGGTGGAGGCGCCGGGGGTCAGCTTCTCGATTTCCGGGATCAGCTTTTCCAGAAGGCGATCGGCGGTGTCATCACCGACAGGAACGGCGACGGGAAGCGCCATGCAGCGTTCGCCCGCCGAGCCATAAGCGGAGCCGACGAGGTCCTGCACGACCTGATCGAGATCGGCGTCGGGCAGGATGATGCCGTGGTTCTTGGCGCCGCCCATGGCCTGCACGCGCTTGGCGTTCGCCGTGCCGCGCGAATAGACGTACTGGGCGATGTCGGAGCTGCCCACAAAGCTCACCGCTTTGATATCGGGGTGATCAAGAATAGCGTCCACTGCTTCCTTGTCGCCATGGACGACGTTCAGGATGCCGTCGGGCAGGCCCGCTTCCTTCATCAGTTCGGCCAGGCGCACCGGCACGGACGGGTCCTTCTCGGACGGTTTGAGAATGAAAGCGTTGCCGCAGGCGATGGCCACGCCGAACATCCACATCGGGATCATGGCGGGGAAGTTGAACGGGGTGATGCCCGCCACCACGCCCAGGGCCTGACGCATGGAATAGACGTCGATGCCCGGGCCGGCGCCTTCGGTGTATTCGCCCTTCATCAGGTGCGGCACGCCGCAGGCGAACTCGATCACTTCGAGGCCGCGTTGCACATCGCCCTTGGCGTCAGCGACGACCTTGCCGTGTTCGGACGACAGCAGCACCGCCAGCTCGTCCATGTTTTCTTCGAGCAGTTGCTTGAACTTGAACATGACGCGGGCGCGGCGCTGCGGGTTCACCGCCGCCCAGTCCGGCTGCGCCGCCTTGGCGATGGCGACCGCTTCATCGAGCTCCTTCACGCTGGCCAGCGCGACCTTGGCCTGCACCTCGCCGGTATTGGGGTCGTAGACGTCGCCAAAGCGACCCGACCCGCCGGGGACGGCCTTGCCATTGATGAAGTGGTGGATATCGCGGTGAGCGGACATGGGGCTTCCTCCATCAGGCCGGTCTCGCGTGGACGCCGGCTCGTTTGATTGATTGAGGCAGGGTGTAACGCCCGGCAAGGCGGGTTGTCGAGCGCTCAGCGGCGTTTGTGAGCGTCTAGCGCGCCGACAGCGTGGCGGGCAGGCCGTCCGTGATCTCGCCGCGCCAGCCCTCTTCGCTGGCCAGACCCGTGAACAGGCTTGCGCCGCTGGGGTCATAAAGGCTCAGCGTGCGATCCGCATCCCGATAGCTCCAGAAACTCGTCTGGGAGACGCTGGCGGGGCAGCTGGGCATGGCCGTGGCGAAGCCCGAGGCGTCGCGCTGGTCCAGATTGGTCTCGGGCAGCGGCGCGGCTGTGGCGTCCAGCAGGATCTCGCAGCTCTGCACAGGCGTGGTGAGCGTATAGACCCCGCCCTCCGGCGGCGCGTCGGCCAGCGCCATGAAGGTCAAAAGGACAGTCAGACTTGTCAGCATCATTATTCTTCCCCTCCGGGACGCACCCATCCCCCATGGGTTCCCTCTTGCGCCCAGTATAGGCGGACAAGCCGTCCCTCGCCATTCACGCCTGCAATCGCGGTCGGTTGAATGGCGCCTGCCCGCCAGAGCAGGGCGCCCTCCGGCGTCAGGATGTCGAAGAGGGACTGATCATCCGCCGGTCGGCGCCAGCGGCTCGCCCCGGACCAGGGCGGCGCGCAGTCGCGCGTCTCGACCGGCCCTGAAGCGCCTTCGGCGTCGCTTCGACCCAGATGCAGCATGCAACCTGAGGCGCCCACGCGCCAGTCGCCCAGGAACCAGTCCGGGGACAGGCCCTGATCGGATCGGGGCAGCCGCGGCGTGAGGGTATTGTCAGGAGGCGTTCCCTGTATCTGCACCCGGTCCGGGGACGGCGCCCCCGCACAGGCGCAGAGCAGGCCGGCGATTGAGACAAAAATACAACGCAGCAGCATGGAATACGCCTTTCGCGTGTGTGTCAGTGAGATGAAGCATTTCCCTGTGCGTCGGCCAGTGTAGCTTACCGGACTGAAAAACAGGCGATCAAATCGCCGGCTTCGATACGCACGGGGAATGCACATGAAATCGATCAAAGCTCCGCTTCTGGCGGCGACCTCATCCGTGATGCTCGCCATGGCCATGACCGCGTCTGCAGACGCCATCCCGTTCCGCGATGATGTGGGGGATGAGGGCGCCCAGCAGTTTGCGCAGGGCTGGGACGGCGTCGTCCAGATCTATCTGTGGAACCGGGTCTCCGGGCAGATCTCGTTCAACTGCACCGGCTCCATGATCAATGCGCGCACCGTGATCTCGGCGGCGCACTGCTTCGACGCCTATCCTGAACAGGTCTATGCTGATGGTCCCGGCTCGCTGACGCCGATCATCGCCTATGGCCCGGACACCTTCGTGCCGCTCTTCAACTGGATCAATACCGGCCAGCAATTCGTCGATGATCTCAACGGCTTGTCCTTCGGCGTGGATCTGATGATGCACCCGGACAGCGAAGTGAACGGCGTGAACACCTTCCCCGCCGCGGATGTGGCGATGATCGCGCTCTCCAACCCGCTCTACACGCTGCCGACCTACGGCATGCTGTTCAGCCCGATCCCCGAGGATGTCTTCAATGAAGGCGTTCTGGTCAATCAGATCGGCTATGGCACCTTCCATCCCGGCTCGGACAGCTCGATCGGCTCGATCAATGGCCGCCGTCGCGCGGGCGAGAACATGCTGGGCCTGCTGGCCTCCCAGAGCGACTTCTTCCAGGCGCTCGCCGGAGAAGGCGCGGGCTCGCCGGTGCCGAGCGACAACCAGCTGCTGTACTGGACCGATTTCGACCTTCCGGGCCGCACCGGAACCTGCACCCGCGCCAATCTGGGCCCGACGGGGGAAGACAGCATCTTCTGCGATGACAATGTCCCCGGCGACGGCGTGCGTCTGGACGGCGACACCGTGGTGCTGCCTGGCCCGTCGATCGACTATTTCCCGGGCGACGCGCTGCCGAATGAAGTCGCGACCGGCGGCGGGGATTCCGGCGGTCCGCTGATGGCCATGAACCTCTTCAACAATCCGTTGATCCTGGGCGTGCTGTCGGGCGGCTTTGTGGACGGCTTCTTCCACAGCTCCGGCCAGAGCTATGGCGAGGTCAGCTATTACAATCCGCTGTTCACCTATCATCAGTGGATCAGCGAGAATAACCCCTACAAATACGTCAGCGCGATGGCGGGCGACGGCCTGTGGTCGGATGGCGACCACTGGGTGCAGGGGCTCGATCCGAACTATTTCGTCTACAATGAGGACGGCGAGATCGTGAACGGTCTGCCCGATGGCGACGAAGGCGGTCTGGGCCAGCGTCGCCCGATCGAGGGCATCGTCTTCGACACCCCGGTCGCGGACACCGATACCGGCGATAATCCGGCCGGAACCGGCGCCGGCATTGGCGGCGACCTCGTCAACTTTGCTGCGAACGGTGTCGTGGCGACCTTGCCTGAAGGTCTCCGCGACGGCGCCGCCGGCTCTGCATGGGCCGCTCCGGAAGCGGCGACCGCCCAGACGGTGTCCGGCCTGATCCAGACCCTGACCGGGCCCGGTTACACCGGCTTTGTCCCGAGCAATTATTATGGCCGCCCGAACGCGCCGGCCTTCGAGGATCCGGCGCAGTTCTTCGACGTCACCCTCGCGGCGGCGGGCACCACCACCTTCGATCTCGACTTCGCCGAGATTGATAATCTGACCCTGGCGGGCGGCGATGCGCGTCTCGTGATCAATGAGGACACGGATCTGACCAGCCTGATCGGCGTGAACGTCATCGCCGGCGAGCTGGAGGTGAATGGCGGCTTGCTGACCCGTGAGCTGATGCTGTGGACAGGCATGCTCAGCGGTTCCGGCATTGTCTCCCTGTTCGATCTCAACGCCTTCGTCGGCAATGGACAGATCCTTGACGGCGCCCTGTTCAATGTGGGCGGCGTGGTGACGGCCGGCGCTGTGGGCCAGACCGGCTCGCTGACCATCCAGGGCGATTACATCCAGACCTCCGGCGGCGTGCTGGGCGTTGACTGGAGCGCTGATGGCGCTGACCTGCTGGTGGTGAATGGCGATGTGTCGCTGGGCGGTCTGATCGCGGTCAACCCGCTGGATGGCTATGTGCCGACCTATGGCGATACGCGTCGCATTCTGAGCTTCGCGGGCGAGCGCGTCGGCGAGTTCGACGGCGATAACCTGCCGGGCGTGCTCTATCTGGCCACGACCTATGGCGCCGGTTTCGTCAACGTCACGGTGGAGGCGGAATCCTTCTCCACCCAGGCCCAGTTCCAGAACGGCGCTCAGAGCGGCATTGCCGCGCGTCTCGATAATGCCCGCGAGGGCAGCTATGACGCCCTGTCCAACCTGTATGCGCCCATCGACGTGCTGTCGGGCGAGGATCTGACCTCGGCTTTCGAGAATCTCGTCCCGCACGAGCATTACCAGCTGCGTCGGGCGTCCGAGGCGCATCTCGAGCTGTTCGCCAACCAGATGCGTGATGTGGCGCTGGGTCAGGGCCGCGCGGAAGCGTCCGGTCAGGCCATGGCCGCGGGCTTCACCGCCCGGCTGATGGGCGGCGATCAGACGGCGCGTCTGGATGACGCCTCGCTGGCGATTGCAGCCGACCAGGCTGCGGGCGGTCCGAACATCCAGGATCAGGGCAATGGCTGGCGCCTGTTTGGCGCAGCAGGCGCCACGGACGGCGAACTGGACACCACCAATGTCAGCTCCAGCGAGCTTGAAGGCAGCTACGGCTTTGTCGGGTTCGACTATCAGACCCGGAACTGGCTGCGCGTCGGCGCGACCCTGGGTTACGCCAACTCCGAGGCGGAAAGCCTTCTGGTGGGCGGCGGTCAGGCCCGCAGCGATGTGGACACCCTTCAGGTCGGCGTTTTCGCGCTGGCCCAGCAGGGCGGCCTGACGGCGATGCTCTCCGCCTCCCATGCCGGTCACACTGCAGACAGCGACCGCACCGCGGTCGTCGGCGGTGCGAGCTTCCGCACCACGGGCGGCCAGGACGGTCACACCAATGCCGTGACGGGCGCCCTGGCCTATGACCTGTCGCCGGTCGAAGACGCGCTGAAGCTGACCCCGATCGTGAGCGCCACCTGGTCCGAAACCCGGTTTGACGCGGGTGAGCAATCAGGCTCTGTCGCCTCCATGACGGTCGATCCCAGCGAGTATGTGGAGCTGGTGGGCCGCGTCGGCCTGGCGGCGAGCACGCAGTTCCGCCTGGGCGCCGCCGTGCTCGAGCCGCGCCTGTACGCCGGCATCGCGGCGGACGCCCGCGGTTCGGATGAAGCGGTGATCGCTTCGCTCAACGCGGCCTCCGGCCCGATCGTGATCGATCCGGTCAACACTGAGGACAATGACTGGTCCGAGTTCTCGCTGGGCGTCACCGCCCATCTCGACAGCGGTCTTGCTGTCGCGATCAGCTATGACTCCCTGAACGATCGCCGCGGCGTTCTGGATACCGAGACCCTGTCCGTGGGCGCTCGCTTCCGCTTCTAGGCGAACGGGCCTGCAGGTCCATGATCAGCCGCCCCGGCCTGGCCGGGGCGGCTTTTTCATGACCGTTATGACGGGAACCAGCGTTGCGTCCTGTTGGCGAAGGCGACCAGCGACAGCATGACCGGCACCTCCACGAGCACGCCCACCACGGTGGCCAGCGCAGCGCCGGAATTCAGGCCGAACAGCGAGATCGCCACAGCGACCGCCAGCTCGAAGAAGTTCGATGTGCCGATCAGGGCGCAGGGGGCGGCGATGCTGAACGGGGTGCGCGCCAGCCAGGCCGCGCCATAGGCGATGGCGAAGATGCCATAGGACTGGATCAGCAGCGGCACGCTGATCATGGCGATCACGACCGGTTGGGTCAGCAGGGTGCGGCCCTGAAAACCGAAGAGGATCACCACGGTCGCAATCAGTCCGACAATTGAGAGCGGCTTGATCCGCGCCGTGAACGCGTCGACTGCAGCCTCAGCATCCGGCAGCGCCAGACCGCGCGTCAGCATGTGGCGGACGATTGCGCCGGCGCACAGCGGCGCAATCACATAAAGACCGACCGAGATCAGCAGCGTGCTCCACGGAACACTGACCTCCGTCACGCCCAGTAACAGCGCCACGATCGGGGCGAAGGCGAACACCATGATCACATCATTCGCAGCCACCTGGACGAGGGTGTAGTTGGCGTCTCCCCGCGTCAGTTGGGACCAGACGAAGACCATGGCGGTGCAGGGCGCTGCGCCCAGAATGATCAGTCCGGCGATATAGGCCTGGGCGTCCTGCGGCTGCAGGAAGGGGGCGAACACGAATTCAAAGAAGAGGACGGCCAGCCCGGCCATGGTGAAGGGCTTGATCAGCCAGTTCACAACGAGCGTGATGGCGAGGCCCTTGGGCCGTGCGCCGATCTGGCGCAGGCTTCCCAGATCAATATTGACCATCATGGGGAAGACCATCAGCCAGATCAGAAGGCCCACCGGCAGGTTCACCCGGGCGATCTCCAGGCTCGCCAGAGCGGCGAAGACGCCCGGCGCCAGCGCGCCGAGCGCCGTGCCTGCAAGAATGGCGACGCCGACCCAGACCGACAGCCATGTTTCAAAAAAGCCGATTCCGCCCGCCGGGCGTGCGTCAACTTGGGGTTCTGGTCGGCTCATCAGGCGGCCTCGTGCGCGGCTTTCAGGATTTCGAGACGCTGCTCATCGGATGCCGGGACAATGCCGGCGTCGAGGCAGGCCTGGATGCGGGACTTGAGCGCCTGGAAGGTGGCTTCAAATGCGGCTTCGGCCTCCGGCCCGGCCGGCAGGCTCGCCGGATCGGGCAAACCCCAGTGCACCCGCACCGGGGCGCCCGGCCAGATGGGGCAGGGCTCGGAAGCGGCGGAATCGCACACGGTGATCACCACATCCATCTGCGGCGCCGCATCGCCTTCGAATTCGCTCCAGCTTTTCGAGCGCAGACCCTCGATGGGCAGGCCATGACGCGCCAGCGTCTCAAGGGCGTAGGGATTGGGCGTCCCGGAAGGTTTTGACCCTGCAGAGTAGGCTGTTACGCTCCCCTTGC
Source organism: Oceanicaulis sp. UBA6590 (assembly GCF_002433705.1). Taxonomy (NCBI): domain Bacteria; kingdom Pseudomonadati; phylum Pseudomonadota; class Alphaproteobacteria; order Maricaulales; family Maricaulaceae; genus Oceanicaulis; species Oceanicaulis sp. UBA6590. The sequence continues at coordinate 40,985 of NZ_DJIQ01000045.1, read as the reverse complement.
TCAGGGTCGACCACAAGGCTTCAGCCAGGATCGAACGCGCTGAATTCCCGGTGCACAGAACTAATAATTTCATGACGCGGCGCTCCGCTTGGTTGGGGCTGTCTGGGCCTCTATACTGCGAGGCCTCTATATTTCAGGATAAGTTGAAATGAAAGAGCTGAAATTGACCCCGGAGCTTGCCGCGAACCAGTTCGGCGCGCTGGCGCACGAGACGCGACTGACCGTGTTCCGCGCCGTGATGAGCGCTGGGCCGGACGGGGTGTCCGCAGGAGATCTGGCGGATCAGGCGCAAGTGACGCCCAGCAATCTTTCGGCGCATCTGACCGTGCTGGTGTCTGCGGGCTTGCTGCATGTTCGCAAGGAGGGGCGCCGCCGCTTCTATTCCGCGACCCTGCCGGCGGTGAGCGGCCTTCTGAACTTCCTGATCGTGGAATGCTGTGACGGCAATCCTGAAATCTGCGATCTCGCAGTCTCTGATCTCAACGGCTTGCAGAAAGCCGCCTGCTAGCCTGTTCTGGCGGCATGACAGAATCTGATCCCTTGCCCTCCCACATTGTCGACCAGCTCATTGAGGAGCGGGCGGTCCGCCTGTCCGCCAACCCCCGGCTCTGGCCCTGGGTGAAGCGCATCTTCTATCCGCTGCTGGGCTATCGCAGAGCGTGCGAGATTGCCGATGCGCTGGCGGACAAGTCCGGCCGGGAGGCGATGGACTGGGCGCAGGATTTTCTGAGCATGCGGACGGTGGAGACGGGGATCGAACATGTGCCCGAGACCGGTCCCTGCGTGATCACCGCGAACCATCCCGGCGGCATTGCTGACGGCATCGCAGTCTGGCAGGCGCTCAAGGCGCGGCGACCCGACATGGTGTTCTTCGCCAATCGCGACGCCATCCGCGTCTGTGAAGGGCTCGCGGATGTGGTGATCCCGGTGGAGTGGCGCGAGGCGCATCGCAACCGGGAAAAGACCCGCGACACGCTCAAGCGCGCCATCACCGCCTTTCAGGAGGGGCGCTGCATCGTGGTGTTCCCCGCGGGCCGCATGTCGGCCTGGGATTGGCGCAGCCTGAGTCTGCAGGATTCCGACTGGCAGCCCACAGCGCTCAGCCTGGCGCGCAAATACAGGACGCCTGTCGTCTCGCTTGGCGTGCGCCAGCGCATGTCGCTCTGGTTCTATTCGCTCGGGCTGATCCATGAGGAATTGCGCCACATGACCGTGTTTCACGAGCTTCTGGCCAAGAAGGGCGCGCGCTATCGCCTGCTTTTTGGCGCCCCCATGGACCCGCTCGAGCTGGCGGGAGATGAGCAGACCGCCAGCGAGACCCTGCGTCGTTGCAGCCAGGGCCTCGCCAAACAGGCGTAAGGCTCAGGCTTTTATGCCCTGACGGCCTGCATTTGTGACATGATCAGGGTGTAAGGAACACGCTGAACGGGTCGGGCGACGGGACGGGTATGAAAACAGACGCCTATATCAAGCGCTTGAGCGCGGATCTGGAGCAATGGGTCCGCAAGGGCTTCATTGACGAGGCGACCGCGAAGACGCTGCGTGAGCATGCAGGCGCAACGCCGCCCTCAACCTCGTCCTCGCCCATCCTGACCAGTCTGGCGGGCCTCGTCATCGGCCTGGGCGTTCTGACAGTCATCGCCGCGAACTGGTCGGCCCTGACCGGGGTGATGCGTCTGGGCCTTGTGGGCGTGTTGATCAGCGCCGCCATGCTGTCCGCGGGCTGGCTGCGCGATCGCGCCCTGACCCTGCCGTCCAACATCCTCGCCGCGATTGCGGTCTTGTTGACCGGCGGCGGCGTGATCGTGATTGGCCAGCTCTATCACGCCAGCGCCACCAACGCCGCCTTTCTGGGCCTGTGGACCGGGCTGGGCCTTCTGATCAGCGTCACGCAACGCTCGCCGTTGGCGGCGGCGGGAACCGCGCTTCTGGCGCTTGTATGGAGCCTGTTTCACTTTGGCGAGACGGGCGAACTCACGCGTCTGCCCGAGCCGATCTGGGCTCTGCCGGTGCTCGCCATTCTGGGCGTTCAGGGGTTCAGATGGCGTTCGCTTCTGGTGCTCAACATTGTGGCCCTGACCGTGATCGCTTGGGCGAGCTGGAACCTGACCGAACTCGTGCTTGAGCAATTCACGTCGGAAAAGGACGGTCGTGTCGCCTACGCCTTGTTCGCCCTGTGGGCGGGTGTCGCGATTGTTCTTGAAGGCGTGGTGCGAGCCAGACCGGTTTTCGCGCTGAGAAGCCTTGCAGGCTGGGCCAGCTGGGCCGCCATGGTGTTCCTGCTGATGGGGCTAGGGACGGAGCGTGTTCTGGACAGCGGCTTCATGGCGATCATCGCCATCGCCAGCCTCGCGGTCTTCTCCGCGCTCACCGCCTATGGCGCCGCGCCGGGGCGGCGCTGGTTTCGCGGCGCCGGGGTGGTCGGGTTTATCGGTGCGGCGATCATCCTGTTCACCTATTCCACCAACCTTGTCACCGCCGGCTTCACCCTGATCGTCTTCGGGGCCGCGCTGACCGCCCTGCTGTGGTTCACGCGGCGCAGACAGGCGAAGACCGGGGAGCAGGCGTCATGATCGGGATGTCTTATCTGGCGTGCGCCGCACTGGGCCTTGCCGTCATTCTTGCGTTTCTGGGCTGGATGACGGTCCGCCATGAGCAGGCGCGGTCGTCCGGGGTTGAAGTGGTGCTCCAGACCTACCCTATAGATCCGCGCGACGTGTTTTTCGGCCATTACGCCGTTTTGAGCTATCGCGATTTCGGGACCAGCGATGTGCCGCTCGGCTGGCCTCTCGAGCAAGGCCTGGAGCCTGGCGATACGGTGTATTTTGCCCTGACGCCTGCCGGCGAATTCCATCAACCCGGCGAGGCCTTTGCGAGTCCTGAAGAGGCCCTGTCGCAAGGCGGCCCGGTTCTGAAGGCCTATCTGCATACGCCGTATGTGCCCGAAGGCGAGACGCCGGATGTCTATTTCGCCCGGTTCGATCTGCCGCGTCAGTATTTCGCCGACCCGGAGACGGCGCTGGCGCTTCAGGAAGACTTTCAGACCGCGACCCAGATGCAGGGACAGCGCAATAACTGGGAGCATTGCCGGGATCTGCAGCAGTCTGATCCTGAAGGGTTTGAACAGGCCTGGCGGTGTGACGATATCGACCTTGCTGACGAGCCTACGGCGGATATCCCCCAATACGGCGTGATCCTGTCGGTCTCCGACACCGGCGAGGCCGTCATCAAGGGGTTGTATCTCGATGGCGAGCGGGTGATCGACACCCTGACCGGGCCCAGACTGGTGCGGGCGCGCGACGAATAAAGAAAACGCCCCGGCCAGAGGACCGGGGCGTTCTGCGTTCGACGGTTGATCGCGGGTTCTAGACCTGACGCTCGACCATCAGATCCTTGATCTTGCCGATGGCCTTGGCGGGGTTCAGACCCTTCGGGCACACATTGGCGCAGTTCATGATGGTATGGCAGCGATAGAGCTTGAAGGGGTCCTCAAGATCATCAAGGCGCTCGCCGGTCGCTTCATCGCGGCTGTCCGCAATCCAGCGATAGGCCTGCAGCAGGGCGGCCGGGCCCAGATACTTGTCCGAGTTCCACCAATAGGACGGGCAGGACGTCGAGCACGAGGCGCACAGGATGCACTCGTACAGGCCATCCAGCTCCTCGCGGTCTTCCTGGCTCTGCTTCCATTCCTTCTCGGGCTCCGGCGTATCGGTCTTGAGGTAGGGTTTGATGGATTCGAGCTGGGCGTAGAAATTGGTCAGGTCCGGAATGAGGTCGCGAACCACTGGCTGGTGCGGCAGCGGGGCGATGGTGATCGTCCCGTTATGCTCATCAATGCCGTTGGTGCAGGCGATGGTGTTCCGGCCGCCAATATTCATGGCGCAGGAGCCGCAAATGCCTTCGCGGCAGGAGCGGCGGAAGGCCAGAGTGGTGTCGATCTCGTTCTTGATGAAGAACAAGGCGTCCAGGATCATCGGGCCGCACTTGGAAGTGTCGACGTAATAGGTGTCCCAGGACGGGTTCTCACCGGTTTCAGGGTCGTAGCGATAGACCTTGAAGGCGCGCAGATTCTTCTCATCCGCGCCTTCGGGCTTGGGCCACACCTTGCCCTTTTTGACCTGGGAGTTTTTCGGCAGCGTCAGTTGGACCATGGGGTCGTTCCCGCTTTCTAGTAGCCAGTGAGCGTGGGCGGGGTCTTAGTAGACCCGCGCCTTCGGCTCGATATAGGCGATGTCGTTGGACAGGGTGTATTCGTGAACCGGGCGGTCATCGAGTTTGACCGACCCGTCTTCATTGATCCACGCCAGGGTGTGCTTCATCCAGTTCGCGTCATCGCGATCGGGATAATCTTCGCGCGCGTGCGCGCCGCGGCTCTCGGTCCGGGCGGCGGCGGAGTTCACCGTCACCGAGGCCTGAGCGATGAGGTTTTCAAACTCCAGCGCTTCCACCAGGTCCGTGTTCCAGATCATCGAGCGGTCGTTGACGCGAATATCGGCTGCACCCTTGTAGACCTCGGCGATGCGGGTGACGCCCTCGTCGAGGACTTCCTGGGTGCGGAACACCGCGCAGTTTTCCTGCATGGCGCGCTGCATGTCCAGACGCAGGGTGGCCGTCTTGGTGCCGCCATCGGCGTGACGCATCTTGTCAAAGCGCGACAGGGTGTCTGCGCCCGCCTTCTCCGACAGTTCAGGCTGGCTGGCGCCCGCTTCCACGGTCTCGCCGCAGCGCAGGCCGGCCGCGCGGCCGAACACCACGAGGTCGATC
>NZ_DJIQ01000045.1:0-35936 GCF_002433705.1 Oceanicaulis sp. UBA6590 | reverse complement strand
CGGCCGAACACCACGAGGTCGATCAGCGAGTTCGAGCCCAGACGGTTCGCGCCATGCACGGACACGCAGGCCGCTTCGCCCACCGCCATCAGGCCGGGCACGACCTGGTCGGGATTGCCGCCGACCTTGGTGAGCACTTCGCCATGATAGTTCGTCGGGATGCCGCCCATATTGTAGTGGACGGTCGGGATCACCGGGATCGGCTCCTTGGTCACATCCACGCCGGCGAAGATTTTCGCGCTTTCTGAAATGCCCGGCAGGCGCTGGGCCAGAATGGCCGGATCAAGGTGGTCAAGGTGCAGGTGGATATGGTCGCCATGCTCGCCGACGCCGCGGCCTTCGCGGATCTCCATGGTCATGGAGCGCGAGACCACGTCACGGGAGGCGAGGTCCTTGGCGTTCGGGGCATAGCGCTCCATGAAGCGCTCGCCCTTGGAGTTGGTCAGATAGCCGCCCTCGCCGCGTGCGCCCTCGGTGATCAGGCAGCCTGCGCCGTAAATGCCGGTGGGGTGGAACTGGACGAATTCCATGTCCTGCAGCGGCAGACCCGCGCGCAGCACCATGGCGTTGCCGTCGCCCGTGCAGGTGTGCGCGGAGGTGGCGGAGAAATAGGCGCGGCCATAGCCGCCGGTCGCCAGAATGGTCTTCTGGGCGCGGAAGCGGTGCAGGGTGCCGTCGTCGAGTTTCCAGGCGGTGACGCCTCGGCAGGCGCCGTCCTCATCCATGATCAGGTCGAGCACGAAATACTCGATGAAGAACTCGGTCGCATGGCGCAGGGACTGGCCGTACAGCGTATGCAGGATGGCGTGACCGGTGCGGTCGGCGGCGGCGCAGGTGCGCTGCACCGGGCCTTCGCCGAAATTGCGGGTCATGCCGCCAAAGGCGCGCTGATAGATCTTGCCATCTTCCGTCCGGGAGAACGGCACGCCCCAGTGCTCAAGCTCGTACACGGCTTTCGGCGCGTGGCGGCAGAGATATTCGATGGAGTCCTGGTCGCCCAGCCAGTCCGACCCCTTCACGGTGTCGTACATGTGCCAGCGCCAGTCATCCTCGCCCATATTGCCCAGCGAGGCGGAAATGCCGCCCTGGGCTGCGACGGTGTGCGAGCGGGTGGGGAAAACCTTCGAGATGCAGGCCGTCTTCAGGCCTTCCTGGGCGGCGCCCAGGGCGGCGCGGAGGCCGGAGCCGCCTGCGCCCACGACAACAACGTCAAAGGTATGGTCGGTCCATTCATATGCGGACATTCAAGTCGTCCTTCTCAGCTTGCAATCGCCAGCACGGCGTACAGGGCGGCGACCCACAGACCTGCGCAGATCAGCGTGTTCGCGATCAGCAGCAGGGCTTTAGACATAGGTTTGTGGATGTAGTCCTCAATGACGACCTGAAGACCCAGGCGCATATGATAAAGCGCCGCGGTGAGCGTCAGGAGCGTCAGGATCGCGCCATAGGGCGAACCCACGAAAGCATAGGCGCTGGCGTAATCGGCGCCCGGCAGGCTGGCGACGGCCCAGACAAAGAGCGGAACCAGGATCACAAGGGCCAGGGCGGAGACGCGCTGGGCGATGAAGTGACCCACGCCGGACTTGGCGGAGCCCAGGCCGCGAGCCTTGGCGAGGGGGGTGCGGAAATCAGCCATCAGATCAGCCCTCCGGACAGAAGCCAGATCGCCACGGTGACGAGGATGGAGGCGATGATGATCGCCATGGAGGCGGTGTTGGCGAATTTGGGTTCAAAGCCCTTGCCCGCATCCCACACCAGATGGCGCACGCCATTGATGAGGTGATAGATCAGGGACAGGGTGAAGAGGAACAGCACCAGCTTGACCAGCAGGCCGAGCGGGCCGGCCATCAGCGCTTCGAAGGCCCCGTAAGCGTCCGGGCCGGCGGCCAGAAGCACCAGCCAGAGGGTCAGGAAGATGGCGCCGATATAATTGCCGACGCCGGTAGCGCGGTGAAAAATGGACGACGCCATGGTCGCGTGCCAGCGCCAGATTTCAAGGTGCGGAGAAATCGGTCGGGGATCGACAGATTGTTTGGCCATGGAAGGGCCCCCACTAAATTAAATCATTAGCCCCGTCAGCTCGGAACTCGGGCGTGACAATAATCCGCACCGGGTTAACGTCAACGCACACCAAAGTGTGGATTGCTGCTGTGTTTGCAAACGGTTCTCAGTTGCGCGCCTCTCGCGGCGACTGGACTTGATCTGCGAGCGTGGCGACTGGGGAGGTCACATGTCTGAAATGAAGCGCGTCATGATCACGGGCGCATCCACGGGAATCGGCTATGCGAGCGCCAAGTATCTGGCGGACAAGGGCTGGCGGGTTTATGCCGGGGTCCGGAAACCCGAAGACGCCGAGCGTCTGAGCGCCGAGCTGGGCGCGTCTGTGTATCCGGTTCTCTGCGATGTCACCGATGCAGGCATAATAAAATCAGCCGCTGAGCAGGTGCAAAATGACCTGCAAGGTCAGACGCTCGACGGGCTGGTGAACAATGCCGGAATCGCCGTTGCGGGCCCGCTCCTTCACTTGCCGCCCGAAGAGATGACCCGACAACTCGATGTGAATGTCACGGGTCAGTTGCGGGTGACCCAGGCGTTCGCCCCGCTCATGGGCGCGCGTGCGGATTTTGACGGACAGCCGGGCCGGATCGTCAACATCTCCTCGGTGGCGGGATTTCACGCCATGCCGATCCTGACGCCCTATGCCTGTTCGAAATTCGCGCTCGAAGCCTTCACCGAAGGCCTGCGCCGGGAACTGATGCTCTATGGGATCGATGTGGTGGCGATCAATCCGGGCCCGATCAAGACGCCGATCTGGGACAAGGCGCAGGAACTCGACCCCGAGCAGTACGGCCAGACCGACTTCATCAAGGCGATCCATCGGCTATTGAAGTTCACACTGAAGAGCGCCGAGAACGGCCTGCCGCCTGTCCGTGTCGCTCAGGCGGTTCATGCGGCTCTGACCGACGCGAAACCCAGGCTCAACACCGTGGTCACGCCAACGCCGATGCAGAGCCTGATGCTCAAGATCCTGCCGTCCCGCATGGCGGACCGGATGATCGCCAAGCAATTGGGTTTGCTGCGCCGGTGAGCCTGTCCAAACGGTAACTGGCGCCGCCGCACTCCGCCCTTTCTTATGGCGACAGGCTAACGGGGGAGGGCTTGATGGCTCTGGGAATGATTGCGGCTCTGGCGCTGCAGGCGGCCAGTCCGGAACTGGCGTATACGCTGACCATTGAAGAGGCGGCGGATGGGCCGGAAATCCACGTCCATGTGGCGTTTCTGGGTGATGAGGATGGCGAGACGATCCTGGGCCTGCCCAGCTTCTGGGGCGGCGAGGATGAGCTCTGGACCGGCATAACCGGTTTGAGCGCCAGCGGGGAGGACGCGGTCCTGACGCCCGGCGACAGCCCGGAAAGCTGGACCCTCACCCATGCGCCGGGGGCGGCGATTGCCCTTGATTATCAGGTGATCCAGGATCGTGAGGGCGCGCCCAGCGCCGCGGCGGATGATTCCTATCGCCCCTTCGTGCAGCCTGACTTCGTCCACCTGATCGGCAATACCTTTGTCATCCTGCCCGATAACAGCCGCGAGGATGAGACGATCTCGTTTGCGTTCAATGCGCCGGACGGCTGGGCGCTGGCGTCTGATCTCGAGCACGGCGTGGCGGATGTGGATGCGCTGATGGCGAGTGTCATCGTCGCGGGCGATTTTCGGGTGATGACCCAGGAGATCAGCGGTGCGCCGGTGCGGGTCGCCGTGCGGGGCGCGCTGGAGATCGATGACCAGACCCTGATGGACAATCTCGCCCATGTGATCGAGGCCAATCTTGAGTATTGGGACGCTTCGGGCGAACCCTATCTTGTTACCGTGCTGCCGCTCGAGGCGGAGCCGGACTGGATCAGCATTGGCGGCACCAATCTGGCGGACAGTTTCGCCATGTTCATCACGACGAATGCCGAGATCGACACCGTCAAACGCATCCTCGCCCATGAACACACCCATACCTGGAATGTGAAGCGCCTGGGCGGCCCGCTGGAAGGTGAGGCGGAGGAGCCGGCAGGCTACTGGTTCTCCGAAGGCTTCACGGATTTCCTGACCACTCGCGCCGGCGTGCGCGGCGGCAGCTTCACGGCCGAGCAGGGCGTGGCGCAATGGAATGAATTCCTGCGCGATTACGCCAGCTCGCCGGTGAGGACCGCGTCCAATGACGCCATTCTGGACGGTTTCTGGACCAATCCGGACATCCAGCGACTGCCCTATCTGCGGGGTCAGGTGTTTGCGGCGCTGGCGGATGCCCGAATTCGGGAAGAGACCGATGGCGCGCAGGATCTCGATGATGTCATGCACGCCATGCTCGACAGCGCCGAAGATGGCCCGGCCCCGTCCCGCTTCATCGAGGTGGCCCAAGCCGTGACGGGCGTCGATCTGAGCCATCTGCATCAGCAACACATCATGGATGGCGAGATGATCTGGCTGCCTGAAGAGGCCTTTGGCGGCTGCGGCCCGGTCGAGACACAGGACGAGCCGGTCTTCGTCTATGGCTTCACGCTGGGCGAGAATGAAAACGGCGAGCGGATCATCACCGCGGTCGAGCCGGGCTCGAGTGCGGAAGCGGCCGGCTTCGAGCCGGGCATGTTCATGGTCCAGCGCGTGGGCGGCGCCTATGGCGACGCCAGCGTGGAAAGCGTCATGCGCATCCGCACCGTTGAGGGCGAGGAGCGCGACATCGCCTATTGGCCCACCAATGGCGAGGTGCTGCGAGTCCAGCAGATCGCCTATTCCGGCGATGAGGCGGCTTGCCGCGCCGCGCTCGCAGGCTTGAACTGAACCACGAGGGGCGACACTCTCTCCCCTATACAAAGGGGAGAGAGTTCGCTCATGCGTATTGCCTTGGCGTCCATCACTGCGCTGGCCCTGGCCGCGCCGGCCTTCGCCACGCCGGTCGAGGACTTCCGTGATCTGATCGCGGACTATGAAGCCTTCAACGCCGAGCGCAATCTGGGCGCCCGCGCCCGGGCGGGCGATCTCGAGGCCGCCGCCTCCTGGCCGGATATGAGCATTGAGGCGATCGAGCGCTGGGATGAAGGCATGGCGGGGTTTGACGCCCGCATCGACGCCATCGAACCCAATGATCTTCCCGCTGATGAGCAGGCCAATTACGCCGTGCTCGCCTATGAGCTGGACAGCGCGGTCGCCGTCCCGTCCATGACCACGGCGATGATCCCGTTCACCAATGACAGCGGCTTTCACACCACCGCCAGCTTCGCCGCTCTGACCACACGCGTGCGCACGGTGGAGGAGGCCGAAGCGTGGATCGAAAAGCTCAACGCCCTGCCTGAATACTTGGCCGAGCAGCAGGCCTGGCTGGAGCGCGGCATCGAGACCGGCTTCACCCAGCCGCGCGCCATCCTGCAAGGCGTCGCCGACCAGATCGAGGCGCAGATCACCCCCGCCGAGGAGAGCGAGCTGCTCACCCCGATCCGCAATCTGCCCGAGACCCTCCCGGCGTCAGAGCGCGAGCGCCTGATGGCTGAAGCCGTCGATGCGGTCGAGACGGAAGCGCTTCCGGCGCTGCGTGAGCTGCACGCTTTCTTCACACAGACCTATATGCCCGCCGCGCGCGACAGCTTGGGCGCGCGCTCCCTGCCGGGCGGAGATGAGTTCTATCGGGCGCTGGTGCGCCAGCACACCACGCTCGATATGACGCCCGAAGAGGTGCATCAGCGCGGACAGGCCGAAGTGGCTCGCATCCGTGCGGACATGGAAGCGGTGATCGCCGAGACCGGGTTTGAAGGCAGTTTCGCCGACTTCCTCGTCTTCCTGCGCACCGATCCGCAGTTCTACGCCGAAAGCGAGCGCGAACTGATGATGGCGGCGTCCTATTTCGCCAAGCAGGCGGATGACCAGATGCCGCGCTTCTTCCATCATCTGCCGCGTCTGAGCTATGGCGTGCGGCCCGTGCCCGCCGCCATCGCGCCCAATTACACCACCGCGCGCTACTGGCCCGGCGACGCCGAGCAGGGGATTGCCGGCGGCTATATGGTCAACACCTATCGGCTCGACCAGCGCCCGCTCTATGAGCTGCCCGCGCTGACGGTGCACGAGGCGGTTCCCGGCCACCACCACCAGATCGCCATCGCGCAAGAGCTTGAAAACGTGCCGGACTTCCGCACCCAGGGCTATATCACCGCCTTTGGCGAGGGCTGGGCGCTCTATACCGAGTTCCTCGGTCAGGACATGGGCATCTATGAAACGCCCTATCAGCATTTCGGTCGTCTGACCTATGAGATGTGGCGCGCCTGCCGCCTCGTCGCGGACACCGGCATCCACTGGTATGGCTGGAGCCGGGACGAGGCCGAGGCCTGCTTCCTTGAGAACTCGGCGCTGAGCCCGCTCAACATCACCAATGAGGTCAGCCGTTATATCAGCTGGCCCGGACAGGCGCTGGCCTACAAGACCGGCGAATTGCTGATCCGCGAACTGCGTTCGGATGCGGAAGACGAGCTCGGCGAAAGCTTCGACCTCGCCGCCTTCCACGATCATGTCCTTGATGAAGGCGCGGTGCCGCTCGGCTATCTCGAAACCAAGATGCGCGCCTGGATCGCGGATCAGGCGCAATAAGGCTGACCAGGCTTGGGCGACACTGTCGCTCAAGCCTTATCGCCGCGCGGTGACCATACTCGCTTTCATCCGGCAAGGGCGAAGGCGGAACGGATGCGGTCACCTCGAAAAGAACCCTCCGAGCTGCGCGATCGCATCCATGACGGCGTCATCGCGATACGCAATGAAGCTGAGTACGCCGAGGCGATCGAGCTGGTGAACTCCGGGCTGGCCTTCGTGATCGATGTGGTCGAGCCCTTCAGGCTCACCCGGACCGCAGGCTGGTTCCTGCGCTCGGCCTGGCTGACGTCCTCAAACGGCAGCTATATCGAGGATCAGGGCCTCTCAAGCGTCCAGCTCAAGGGATTGAGCACGGTCGTGGCGCTCTCCTTGCGCGTCCTGGGCCGGGGTCTCAATCAGGTCTTCGAAGGCCGGTTGGTCGCCGAGGCGGGCGCGGAATTGCCCACTGTCCTGCTGGTGCAGAAGGGCGGGTTGAGCGTGCCGGCCGGGACAGATTTCCTGCTCAGCCAGGGCCTCGACGCCACTCCCCGGGGCGAACTGCTGATCGGCGGCGTGCTCCGGGTCGCCCAGCCTGTCGGTTTGCGGGAGGCGCGGCTGATCCTGTGCCCGGACGGGGTCCAGCCCTGCGCCATTCATCAGAGCGTGATCGCCGAGCATGGATCCGTTATTGCAATGACGCCGGGCGGGCGCGCCTATGTGGAGAGCCTGACCCTGAAGGACGACAGCCGCCTTGAATGTCTGGAAGGCCGGGCGCGTCTGGAGAGTGACAGCGCGATCGTGCTGGGCTCAAGCCAGGCCGATGCGCCGGCCCGCATGCGCGGGGTGGATGCCGCTGCTGTGCATCTCGGACCGGGCGGCGTCTATGAGTGTCGGGGTCATGGCGAATGGGCGGGGGTCCCGGCCCGTCTGGACAGGCTGAGGAATGAGGGCGGCGTGGTGGAGCTGGAAGGCGATGCCCGTCTGATCTGCGAGCATTTCCAGCAAAGCGCGGGCGAGATCCGGTTCGAGCTGAGCGATCCGCATGCGCCGCCGCCGCGTCTGATCCTTGAGGAGCACGCCGTGATGACCGGAGGGCGCGTGGTGGTGTCGGGGCCCGGCGTGCTGTCGGAACCGCCGCGCGAGCGGCGTTTTCTTCCCCTTGTCGAGGTGCGGCGTGAGGCGCCCATGCTGACCCGCCTGATGGAGCGCGCCTGGATCACGGGGTTTCCCGAGGGCGTGCTGACCGGGTTCGAGCTTGTCGACAACCGCACGCTGGGACTGGTCATCGCGCCGCGCTAGCCGGACTCAGACGCCTTCTTCCTTCGCCAGCGTGTCCGTATGACCTTGGCGGTAGAGGTGGATTTCCCGCCCCAGCCGGATCATGGGCTTGGCCGTGAAAAACAGCGAACCGATGACGAAGAGCCAGATCGCCGCCGTTTCTGTCTCCGCCCAGAAAAACAGGCTCGATCCCACAAGAAAAGACAGGGCGGCGGCCACATCAACCAGCGTGAACCCGATCTCGTAAAGGGCATAGATTCGCTTGCCGGCGTCGCTGTCGATCTGGTTGTCGGGGTGAAAGAGATAGGTCAAAGGCGTCTCCCGCAATTAGGCCTGAGAGCCTAACGCACAGCCGGGGCGGTTTGCTCCCGGCGTGTGCGCCCTAGACCTCGCGAAGCGGGTAGGCCTCAAGGGTCGTCTCGTCAAAGGGCGCGCGCCCCAGCCAGTCGAGCGCTTCATCGAGCGTGTCGAAGATCCGGATCAGCAGGCTCTGATCGGTTTCGGGAAAGAAAAGCGGCCAGATTTCCACAAGAAGCTTCAAACTGGCTGGCGCGGCGACGAAGGCGGAGCGGAGCTGATGGGTGATGTCGCGTTCTTGCAAGGTGCGTTGACGCTCTATGGCATGGGCGACGATGTTGTTGTGATCGATCTGAACATCGATCTCTTCGTCAAACAGATGGATGAGATCGTAATGGGCCGGAAAGTCGAGGGCCCTGAGCACGTGCAGGTTCTGGTTGAGATCGTACTGGGAGAGCGTGTCCTTCCAGTGAAAGACCGCCAGGCGCTGGCCATGATCGAGGCGAGTGGTGAATGTCATGCGCTTGGGCCGCCGTGGGCTGATTCAGCCCGATTGTCAGGATGTTGTGATCTACGCCTCGCGCTCGATACTACAACGAAAGCGCGAAAGAAAAACCCCGATGAATTGGTTCTTCGGTCATGCCGGCTGGGCCTAGAGGGGCTGAACCGGAAAGTCTTCAAGCGCCGCCACGTCGAACGGTTCCCGCTCCAGCCAGGCCAGCGCCTCTTCCAGCGTATCGAAGAACCGGATCAGCAGGCTTCCATCCGTCTCGGGAAAGAAGAGCGGCCAGAGATCCAGCAACGCTTTCAGCGCCGGCGGCACAGCGACAAAGGCGGACCGGAGCTGTCGACCAGGCTCACGCTCGATCAGGGTGCGCTGGCGTTCGATTGCATGCGAGACGATGGAGTCGTGATTGATCTCGACCCGTATGTCCTCATCGAAGAGATTGAGAATGTCGTAATCGGAGGGGAAGTCGGGATCCCTGAAGAGCCTGAGGGCCTGGCTCAGCTCTTCCTGCGACAGCTTTTCCTTACCGTGGAACACGACAAGGCGTTGGGCATGATCAAGGCGTGTGGTGAAAGTCATGTCAGTGCGCCGTGTGATGCCCCGTCTGTCGGTCGAGAATATGGAAATAACTTTCGCCATGGCGATTGCCAGTCGCCTCGGCCTGAAAAAACCCCGGCGGATGGCTCCGCCGGGGTTTGTTTCGTCAGAGACGCCAGAGCGTCTTACGCCATGGCGCGTTGACGCAGAACGTAGTGCAGGATGCCGCCATTGTTGACGTAATCGAGCTCGTTCTCGGTATCGATCCGGGCCAGAAGCTGGGTGGTCTTCTTGGAGCCGTCCTCGAAGGTGATCTCAAGCGTCACTTCGCTGCGCGGCTTGATGCCTTCAATACCCTTCAGCGAGACGGTTTCCTTGCCGGTCAGGCCCAGCGAGGTCCAGCTTTCACCGTTCTGGAACTGCAGCGGAACCACGCCCATGCCCACGAGGTTGGAGCGGTGGATGCGCTCGAAGCTCTCGCAGATCACGGCTTTGACGCCCAGAAGACGGGTGCCTTTCGCCGCCCAGTCGCGCGACGAGCCAGTGCCGTATTCCTTGCCGCCGAAGACGACGAGCGGGGTGTCCGCATCGGCGTACTTCATGGCTGCGTCATAGATCGGCATTTCCTCGCCGGACGGCTGCAGCTTGGTGACGCCGCCTTCCACGCCCGGAACCATCTGGTTCTTGATGCGGATGTTGGCGAAGGTGCCGCGCATCATCACTTCATGGTTGCCGCGACGCGCGCCGTAGGAGTTGAACTCCCGCGGCTCGACGCCTTTTTCCTGCAGGTACAGACCCGCCGGGCTGTCCGCCTTGATCGAACCGGCCGGGGAAATGTGGTCGGTCGTGATCGAGTCGCCGAACAGGCCCAGGATGCGCGCGCCGTCGATGTCTTTGGGCGGGGTCACATCGGTGGTCATGCCGGTGAAGAAGGGCGGGTTGGCCACATAAGTGGATTCCGGCCAGTCATAGGTCAGGCCGCCGGAGGTCTCGATGCCCTGCCACATGGCGTCGCCCTTGAAGACGTCGGCATAGCGCTTGGCGAACATTTCCGGCGTCACCGCAGAGCGCACCGCTTCGGCGATCTCGGCGGAGGTCGGCCAGATGTCCTTCAGATAGACCGGGTTGCCGTCGGCATCCTCGCCGATCGGATCCTCGGCGACATTGATGTTCATGGTGCCAGCGATGGCGTAGGCGACCACCAGCGGCGGGCTGGCGAGATAGTTCGCACGCACATCCGGGCTCACACGGCCTTCGAAGTTGCGGTTGCCCGACAGCACCGAGGTCGCGACGAGGTCACCGTCCTTGATGGCCTTGGAGATCGGCGCCGGCAGCGGGCCGGAGTTGCCGATACAGGTGGTGCAGCCATAGCCCACGAGGTTGAAGCCGAGGGCGTCGAGATCGTCCTGCAGGCCGGCTTTCTCCAGATAGTCGGTGACCACCTGGGAGCCCGGCGCCAGCGAGGTTTTCACCCACGGCTTGACCTTCAGGCCTTTCTTGAGCGCGTTGCGCGCGACAAGACCGGCGCCCAGCATCACGGACGGGTTGGAGGTGTTGGTGCACGAGGTGATCGCGGCGATCACCACATCGCCATGGCCGATGGAGAAGTCTTCGCCGTCCACGTCAACGCGCTTGCCCGCTTCCTCGGCCTTCTTGAACTCGTCCTTGAGAACATTGGCGAAGGCGTCGGCGGCGGTGTTGAGCGCCACGCGGTCCTGCGGGCGTTTCGGACCGGCCAGCGACGGCACGACGGTGGAGAGGTCGAGCTCCAGCGTGTCGGTGTAGACCGGATCATCCTTGCGCTCGGGGCGGAACATGCCCTGGGCCTTGGAGTACTCCTCGACAAGCTGCACGCGGCCCTCTTCGCGGCCGGTGGCGCGCAGATAGTCCAGCGCCTCGTTGTCGACCGGGAAGAAGCCGCAGGTCGCGCCGTATTCGGGCGCCATGTTGGCGATGGTGGCTGCGTCTTCCAGCGACAGATTGTCGATGCCGGCGCCGAAGAATTCGACGAACTTTCCGACAACGCCTTTTTTACGGAGCATTTCCACGACGGTCAGCACGAGGTCGGTGGCGGTTGCGCCTTCGGGCAGCTTGCCGGTCAGCTTGAAGCCCACGACTTCGGGGATCAGCATGGAGACCGGCTGGCCCAGCATGGCCGCTTCGGCTTCGATGCCGCCCACGCCCCAGCCCAGAACGGCGAGGCCGTTGACCATGGTGGTGTGGGAGTCGGTGCCGACGAGGGTGTCCGGATAGGCGTAGGTGACGCCGTCTTCTTCCTTGGTCCACACGGTCTGCGCCAGGTTTTCAAGGTTCACCTGGTGGCAGATGCCGGTGCCCGGCGGGACGACGCGGAAATTGTCAAATGCGCTCGAACCCCATTTGAGGAACTTGTAGCGCTCGCCATTGCGCTCGTATTCGCGCTCGACGTTCTTGGCGAAGCTGTCGCCCTTGCCGAAATAGTCCACCATCACGGAGTGGTCGATCACGAGGTCGACCGGCACCAGCGGGTTCACCGATTTCGGGTCGCCGCCGAGCGAGGTGGTGGCGTCGCGCATCGCGGCGAGGTCCACAACGGCCGGAACGCCGGTGAAGTCCTGCATCAGCACGCGGGCCGGACGGTAGGCGATCTCGTGATCGGACTTGCCGGTCTTGGTCCAGGCGGCGATGGCTTCAATGTCTTGTTTGGTGACGGTGCGGCCGTCTTCAAAGCGCAGCAGGTTCTCAAGAAGAACCTTCAGCGTATAGGGCAGCTTGGAGACGCCATCGAGGCCGTTCTTCTCCGCCTCTTTCAGGTCGAAATAGGTGTAGGTCTTGCCCGCGACCGTCATTTCGCGACGGCACTTGAAGCTGTCCAATGAAGCCATGTTTGGTCCTCGTTGTCGGGCCGGACCGCCGCAAGTGAGAGGGTGCAGGCGGAACCGGGCGGAGTATCGTGCGCGATCACACGACGGAAAGGTTTCGCGCGGGTTTTAATACTGTCTGCGCTGCACCGCAATGCAGCCGAAGGCCGTAAGCGGTTCAAACGCATTTATCGCAACGCATTCGCAGGGCGGAGGTTGCGGTCTGACGGCATGGCGATGGAGGAGGCGGATGCGTGATCAGGCCCGGGAGGCCTGATCCACCTCGACAATGACGCTGGCGAGATCGTCGATGATCTCTTCAAAATCGAGCAGCAGGGTGATGAAGTTCACATGGATCCCGTTCTGGTCGGTCATGAAGGAGCGCTGGAGCTTGTGATTGAAGAATGTCCCGAGATTGTTCTTCAGGATCGTGAAATCGCTGTAGAAGCATTCCACGATGCGCAGATGCTTGGGGTCGAGATTCCGGTCATGCAGCATGTGCCGTTTCTGCTCGTAGGTTTCGAGCTCCATCGTGCCTTGCCGGTCCATGTAGGACAGATACAGGTTCTCGAGCTGACGCAGGAATTCGCGCTGGAAGATGCCGATGCGGTTGGCTGCGTTCTCTCCATTGCGGATCATCTCGATGATCGCCAGCAGACTATCCCGCGTGAACTGGGAGAACCGGTAAAACTCGAGGGTCGTCTTCTTTAGGATTTTGATCTTGTTTTCCATGTCGATCAGGATTTCTGACGAACAGGCCGCGACCTTCTTCTCAAACCCCTTGGACAGTTTGACGTTGGCGCGGTCCACAAGATTGCTGATGTCGGAATAGATTTTCTCGACAATCTGGAAAGCGGAGGAAAAGTCCGGTCCGGCGAAATAGTAAATATGGCCGCCATGGCTGCTTTCGAAGCCGAAAGCGCCTGTGGTGCGCAGCGTCACGGAATAGATGTCACTCGATTGCATATCATCCCCCCGGATATGGCAAATCATGAGACGGCAGAGCCGGTTTAACTATTCGTTAACGGTAGCAACCGGGTGTTGTGCCGACAAGCATGGATTCGACGCATTTCGAGAAACCTGTTCCGGACATGCAGGGGGAGTGCGACATCTCAGCCTTGGACCCGTGCCCGAACTGCGGCTAAGTCTCAGCCCATGAGCACCGTCGCCTTCTCACCCTCCCCCATTGCAGTTTCCAGTCTGCGCCTCGAGCGTGGGGGAAAGACCCTGCTCACCGGGTTTTCTCTGAATGTGGAGCCGGGCGAGGCGCTGGTGCTGCTGGGCCCGAACGGGTCGGGCAAGACGACGCTGCTGCGGGCCATGGGCGGGCTGGTGCGGCCTGTGGCGGGCGAGATCTCGCTCGATCCGCAGTCGGTCGCCTTTCTCGGCCATGCCGACGCGCTCAAACCCTCCGAGACGGTCGAGCAATCCCTGGCCTTCTGGGCGCGGCTTTATGGAGGTGATCTCGAGACGCTGGATCAGGTGATGACCGAGATGGCGCTGGCGCATCTGGCGCGTCGGACTTGCGGCACGCTGTCAGCGGGGCAGAAACGGCGCACCGCGCTGGCGCGGATTGCGCTCTCCAACCGGTCGGTCTGGCTGCTCGATGAACCGGCCGCCCCGCTTGACGCGCGCTCGCGGGAGCGCCTGGCGCGGCTGGTGCGTCAGCATTGCGCGGCGGGCGGGATTGTCATCGCCGCCACCCATGTGGATCTGGGTTGGGCGGGCGCGCGGGTCGAGGATTTGCGTCCCGCCCCCACCAAGACCGCGGCGGGTGTGGGATGAGCGCGCTGGGAGCGATCTTCACGCGCGAACTTCGTCTGGCGTTTGCGGGCGGCGGCGGGCCGGCGGGACCGGCGGCATTCAATCTCGCCGCTCTGGCGCTCGCGCCGCTGGCCATTGGCCCGGATGCGGATACGCTTCAGGCGGCAGGGCCGGGCGTCATCGCGTTTGCCGCGCTGCTGGCGACCTTGCAGCCCGCCGAGCGTATCTTCAGCGAAGATGCGAGCGACGGCACGCTGGAGCTTTATGCGCTGTCACCCGTCGGACTGGCGCTGTCTGTATTCATGAAGACGCTGGCTTTCATCCTGGCGGTGTTCTGGACGACGCCCTTGCTGGCCTTCATTGGCGGGCTCGCCTACGGCATGGATGTGGGCTCGGCCTTTGTGCTGGCGCTGGGACTGGCGTTCGCGGCGCCGGGTCTCGCCTTCATCGCCGCCTTTGCGGGCGCGCTGGCGGCGGGGCTGAAGCGGGCGGGGCTGCTGATCGCCCTGATCGCGGCGCCCTTGCAAGTGCCGCTTCTGGTGTTCGCGGCGGGCGCAGGCCGGGCGGCGATGGACGGGACGGGGCTGGAAGGCCCCAATCTGATGATGGCGCTCGCGGGATCGCTGGCGGCGCTGGCGCTGGCGCCCTTCGGCGCGGCGGCGGCTTTGAGGGCGCGTCTTGAATAGGTTTCATGCGGCCCAGCGCCGCATCGGCTTGCCCGTTGGGGCCGGCCCGGCTAGGTGATCGGTTTATGTGGAGCTATTTCGCCAATCCTGAACGTTTCGACCGCCTTGCGCGCGCCCTGATCCCCTGGTGCTGGGGTGTCGCAGCGGCGCTGTTCGCCGTGGGTCTGCCTTGGGCGCTGTATTTCTCGCCCGGCGACTATCAGCAGTCCGATACGGTTCGGATCATGTATGTGCATGTGCCGGCGGCCTGGCTCGCCATGTTCGCCTATGCGGGGCTGGGCGGGGCGAGTTTTGTCTATTTCATCTGGCGGCATAACCTCGCCGATCTCGCCGCCCGCGCCATTGCGCCGGCGGGCGCGGTGTTCGCCTTCATCTGCCTGGCGACTGGATCGCTCTGGGGCCGTCCCATGTGGGGCGCCTGGTGGGTGTGGGATGCGCGCCTGACCTCGATGCTGGTGCTGTTCTTGCTCTATCTGGGATACATGGCCCTGCGCGGCGCCATCGAGGACGAGAAGCTGTCCGCCCGTGCGGGAGCCATCCTCGCCATGGCGGGATTGATCAATCTGCCGGTGATCAAGTTCTCCGTGGACTGGTGGAACACCCTGCATCAGGGCGCCAGCGTCTTCCGGTTCGATGGCCCCACGATTGACGCCTCCCAGCTCTGGCCGCTGGCGATCATGGCGCTCGGCTTCACCGTGCTCTATCTCGCCCTCGTGCTGACCCAGATGCGCGCCATGATGATGGAGCGCCGGGCCGAAGCGCTGGAACGCCGCCGCGAGCGGCGTCTGGAACTGGAGGCGGAGCTGTGAGCGCCCTCATCGATTTCCTCTCCATGGACGGTTACGCGGTCTATGTCTGGGTGTCTTACGGGCTCAGCCTTCTGGGCAGCGTCGGGCTTGTGGTCATGGCGGTGAGCCGTCGCCGCGCGGCCAGCGCCCGTCTGGCGCGTCTTGAAGCGCAGGAAGCCGCCCTGAAGCCCGGCGCCGCCTTGAACGCCGACGAGGATGCGGCATGAAGAACATCATGACCTGGTTCCCGGTGATGGCGGTCGGCCTGTTGCTGGCCATTTTCGCCATTGCGCTTCTGCGTCCGTCCGAGGGCGGCGGCGATCCGATCATCGGTCAACGCGTCAGTGATCTCGACCTGCCGCTCGAAGCGGTGAGCTTCGCCGAGACAGGGTATGATCCGCAGACGGTGGAAGGCCCCTATCTGCTGAATGTGTGGGCGAGCTGGTGTCCGCCCTGCCGGATCGAACATCCCTATCTTGAGTTCATGTCCGATCAGGGCGTGCCGATCTACGGCATCGTCTACAAGGATGACGAAGCGGATACCGCACAGTTCCTCAACCAGCTGGGCGACCCGTTCACCGGGCTGGCGGCCGACCCTGAAGGACGCGCCGGGTTCGAGCTGGGCGTCACCGGTCCGCCGGAAACCTTCATCGTGGATGCTGACGGGATCATTCGCGCCCGCTGGCGTGGCGCGGTGACCGATATCGTCTGGATACAGCGCATGGCCGGACCCTGGGCCGCGGCGGGCGGTCAGCCGATTGACTGGAGCGCGGCGGAGTAAGCGGTCGGACCGTCCTACTCGGCGGCGGCCTTCTTCTTCTTTTTCTTCTTTTTCTTGTCGCCGCCCTTGGCCTTCGCCTTGGCGGCCTTCTCGGCGAGCTTGGCCTTCTTGGCCTCTTCCTTCGCCGCTTCCGCACCCAGCTCGGAGGCGCGGGCGATGCGGTTGAGCGCTTCGACAAAGCTCGCGCGCTTGTTCTTGGGCAGGGCCGTCAGGATGGCTTCGTCTGCGGCCTTCGCGCCCGCGATGACCGTGGCGTGCAGCTTGCGACCTTCCTCGGTGAAGCGGACGGCGTTCGCGCGGGCGTCCCCCGGCGCCTTTTCCCGAACCAGCAGGCCCTTGGCCGCCATGCGGGAAACCAGTTCGGCCAGTGTCGAGCGGTCAATCCCGGTCGATTGCACCAGCTGGGTCTGGGTGAGCCCTTCCTGGTCATGAACGGCGCAGAGCACGGCGAATTGCCGTTGAGTGATCTGAACGCCGCCGGTGGCTTCGGAAAACTGTTCCGCAGCGAATTGCTGGGCGCGGTGCATGAGATGCCCGGGCGAAGCGTTGAGGTCGAAATCGAGTGCGTCAGCCATATTTCACCCTCCGGCGACGGAACAAAACAACCATAGCCGGGTTTGACGACGTTTCAATAACAAGTCCTTCCTGATACGGATTGGGGCAAACAAACGCCTAATGATGCAAGGGTTTCGCCATGAATGCGCAAGAGCCTGATTTCCATCACGTCGTCCCTGAGGACGATGATCGCGAACGGCGCGTCTGTCGGACCTGCGGGTTCATTGACTACGTCAATCCGAAGATTGTGGCGGGCGTGGTGGCGATCTCGGAGGATGGCCGCGTGCTGATGTGTCGGCGGGCGATCGAGCCGCGCTCGGGCTTCTGGACCCTGCCTGCCGGATATATGGAAGAAGGCGAAAGCGTTGAGGACGCCGCCCGCCGCGAGGCGTATGAGGAGGCGTGCGCCAGGCTGGAGCTGGAGGGGGTTCTGGCGATCTATTCCGTCCCCCGCATTTCCCAGGTCCAGATCTTCTTCCGCGCACGGTTGAGCGATCCATCCATTGCGGCCGGACCGGAAAGCCGGGAGGTTGCGCTGTACGAGTGGGAGGCGCTGCCGCTGCCGGATCTCGCCTTCCCCAGCGTGAAATGGGCGCTGGATGACTTCCGCGCCGGGCATGGGCGCGAGCTGCCGCCCGCCATGCGCACCCAGGGCCCGGACTTCAAGCCGCTCTAGACGCGTCAGGCGGACTTCAGGGTCATCTGGTCAAGCCGGGCGCCCAGCTGATCGAGATTGACGGGCTTGGGCAGGCAGTCCGCCGCGCCTTTCTCCCGCATGCGCTGGGCCGTCCCGGAGGTGACGTCAGCCGTCACGATGACCACGGGCATGTCCGGATAGACGGCGTTGAAATGGACCAGCAAATCCTCGCCTGACAGGCCCGGCATGTGCAGATCCAGCAGCACCGCGTCCGGATCCGTGTCGGTCTTGTCCATTTCAGCCAGCGCTTCGGCGCTGCTTGAGGCCTGGAGCACGCGCCATCCGGCGCCTTCCAGATACGACGTGAGCAGATTGCGGTTGGTGGCGTTGTCCTCGACCACGAGGGCGGTGCGCTCGGGATGGGCCCGTTGCGCGGCGGCAGACGCCCTGCTCGCATCGGACGGACCCGGGTGCGCCGCGTCCGCAGGTTTCACCGGGCGATGGGGCAGACGGACCCAGAACCGGCTGCCGGCGTTCAGCTCGCTCTCCACGCCGATATCGCCGCCGGCCAGGACAGCAATCTCCTGCGCGATGGTCAGGCCGAGCCCGGCCCCTTCATGCTGGCGACCCACGCTGTCATCAAGCTGGCTGAAACGCTCGAAGATGGATTTGACCTGGTCGGGGGCGATGCCGGGACCGGTGTCGGACACGCTCAGCTCCATCTGGCCGGTCTCCAGGACGCGGCCGCTGATCGCGATCGCGCCGACATCGGTGAACTTGACCGCGTTGCCGGCGAAATTGGTCAGGATCTGCAGCACACGAGTCGGATCGCCTGCAACGAGGGCTTCCAGTTCGGGGGCGATATCGAGTTCGACCGTGAGCTTCTTGCTCGCCGCCTGGCTGGCGATTGTATCTGCTGTGTTCCGCAGCAGGTCGGCGGGGCGATAGGGGGTGTCATCGAGTTCGAATTCGCCGGCTTCGATGCGGGAGATGTCCAGCACATCGTCGATCAGACCGCGAAGCGCGGTGCCCGAGGAATTGAGCATGCGAACATAATCGCGCTGCCGGTCGTCCAGCTCGGTTTGCTCGAGAAGCTGGGCCATGCCCATGACGCCGTTGAGCGGGGTCCGGATTTCATGGCTCATATTGGCCAGGAAGCGGGATTTGGCGGCGTTCGCCTTCTCGGCTTGCCTGTAGGCGTCCTTGATGCGGTGGCTGGCGTCGCCGAACCGCCGCGCGGCGATGAAGAAGTGCAACAGGAACAAGGTCGCGGCGATGAGGGCGAGCAAGTATTCGACATTCATCTCGCCATCGCGAAACAGCGCGCTCGCCGGCAGACCGAGCAGATACGCCGCCGCCGGTCCGCCTCCGCTCAGGGTCAGGGACAGGTTCTCGTTGGAGTGGACGGCGATATGGAACAAAGAGCCGCAGAGCAGCAAAAGCGCAATGGATTCGCCCGTCTGCCCCCAAGCCGTCCAAAGCCCGAGGCTGAGTGAGGAGTAAATGATGGAGGCGAGCAGCATGGACAGGTTCGCCGAGATCTTTTCCGGGCGGGTCACCGGTGCGGTGCGTGACTCATCCCTGAATTTGGAAGCGATCCAGTGGTCCAGACACTGTGAGGCGACCGCCAGCACGGCATAGCCCAGCGCGAAGAGCTTGAGACCTGCGAAAAACAGGACAAAAGCGCCAAACAGCGCGGTGCCGATACGCATGGGCAATTCGCGCGCGCGTTTTCTGGCGACGCTTTGATACGCATCGAGCGTGATGAGAGTGTCCATGGTCTGACCCCGGCGGAAACGCTCCTACAGGCTGCACTGAAAAGTCTTGCAACTTGGTGACGCTCCGCCAAAAGTCGTATGCGGTCAGAGCGCATCCAGGATTTGTTCCACCGGACGGCCCAGCGCGGCGCGCTCGCCCCGGATCAGGATCGGACGCTCGATCAGCTTGGGATTGTCCGCCATGGCCTGGATCAGGGCGTCTTCATCCTCGACGGATTTGAGGCCCAGTTCCTTGTAGACCTCTTCCTTGGTGCGCATCAGCTCGCGGGCGCTGGAGAGTCGCAGCTTGGAGATCACGGAGCGGATTTCATCCGGGGTCGGCGGCTCCTTGAGATACTCGCGAATGGTCGGGCGCATGCCGTGCTGTTCGAGCAGAGCCAGGGCCTCGCGTGATTTCGAGCAGCGCGGATTGTGCCAGTATTCCATATCTCACTCCTTGGTGTGCGCGGCGGCCAGGACAAGCCGGGCGGCGCGCAAGTGCATGTGTTCGACCATTCGGCCTTCAACCGGGACAGCGCCCTTGCCGGCATTGGCCGGGTCTGCAAAGGCGTCCACCACGGTCTGCGCCCAGGCCTGTTCGGCCTCCGAAGGGGTGTAGGCGCGGTGTACAGGATAGATCTGGGAGGGATGGATCAAGGTCTTGCCGTCAAATCCCAGGATGCGACCCTGGCGGGCTTCGGCTTCAAAACCGGCTTCGTCCCTGTAGGCGTTGTAAACCGCGTCCAGGACCGTCAGGCCCATGGCCCGAGCCGCCAGAACCAGGCGGGACAGATAGGGCGTCAGCGTTTGTCGTCTCTGATCATTCTCGGGAAGACGCAAGCCTTCGGCGAGGTCGTTGGAGCCCGCCACCAGCGCCTCCAGGCGATGAAGCCGGGCCTGCCGGGCGATCGCCTCCACATTCATCACCCCCAGCGGGGTCTCGATCATCGCCCAGACAGGGCCGGCATATCCGGCGTCATCCAGCCGCTTGCGCACGGCGCTGAGCTGGTCAGGCGTCTCGATCTTGGCGATCAGCACGGCATCCGGCGAAGCCGCGGCTGCAGTCTCGATGTCTGCGCCGAGTTCGGATGAGGCCGGCTCCGCTATGCGCAATACCGTGTACAGGTCTTCGGCCCGGAAGCCCGGGATGGCGGTCCTGGCGCTGGCGCGGGCTTCGCTTTTGCGCTCCGGCGCGACAGCGTCTTCAAGGTCGAGGATGATCGCATCCGCGCCCAGGCCGGCCGCCTTCTCCAGCGCGCGCAGCTTGTCGCCGGGCACGAACAGGACCGATCGCATAAGTCTTGCGTTCAGAAGTGTGTGAGAGGAATCGTCCATCATGAGGCAAAGGCATACATAAGGCGCATGGCTGACACCACTCCCCAGACGTCCGTTCTTGTCATCAGCTCGCTGGTCGCCACCAGCGAAGTGGGCGGCGGGGTGACGGCGCAGATGCTCGCGGCGCATACGATCAGACCCTGCCTCGTGCCGACGGTGATATTGGGTCGACACCCGGCGCTGGGCGCTCCCGGAGGCGGTCCTGTGACGACCGCGCTCATGGGGTCCGCCCTGGACGGAGTGAAGGCCAATGGCGCGCTAGAGGCCGTGGACGCCATCTTCACGGGCTATTTCCAGAACCCCGATCAGGTCCGCCTCGCGGCCGGGCTGATCGCGCAAGCGCGCGCCAGCCGTCCCGATCTCCTGGTCATGGTTGATCCGATCCTGGGCGATGGCGAGGCGGATGGCGGAGACGCCGGGCTTTATGTGAGCGCGCAGACGGCGGCCGCCATCCGGGATGAGCTGCTGCCGCTGGCGTCGGTGATCACGCCCAACCGGTTCGAGCTGGCCTGGCTCGCGCAGACGCCCGTGCACTCTCCGGAGCAGGCGGTGGAGGCCGCCCGAGGGCTTGCGCCGGTCGTCCTGTGCACCTCAGCGCCTGCAGATCTCAACGAGATCTCTGTCATCACGGTCACGGCGGATGACGCCTTCAGCGCCCGCATGCCGCGCCTTGAGCAGGCTCCGTTCGGCACGGGAGACGTGTTCGCGGCCAGCGCCCTGGCGGAGCGGTTGTCCGGCGCGCGCTGGCGAGATGCGGCGGCCCGGGCCATGGCGCGCATTTCTCATGTGCTCGACGAGACGCGTCTTGCCGGTGAAACACAGGATTTGCGACTGACGCGCGCGAGCCTGCAGACAGCCTTGCGCGCGCCCGCCCTGCGTCGGGTCGGTGCGCATCGCCCGGCCTGGGTGATGGGGCTGGATGGCTGCAAGGCCGGATGGGCCGGGGTGATGGTCGATCTCAACGGGATCGAGGCGCCGCGGCGCGCGGTGTTCGAGCGCTTCCAGGATGCCTATGACTGGGGCGCACAAGTGATCGCCGTGGACATGCCCATCGGCTTTGAGGAACATCCCTCCAGCCCGCCCGGGCGGGCATGTGAACGGCAGGCGCGTCAGCTTCTGGGCGCCCGGCGCAGCTCGGTCTTTCCTTCGCCCCTGCGCATCGCCTTGTCCGCCTCGGATTATGCGCAGGCGAACCAGCTCAATCGCGCCGCAGGCGGTCAGGGTCTGTCCAGGCAGGCGTTCAACCTGTTCCCCAAAATTCGTGAGATCGATGCGGTGATGACCCCGGATCTCTCACGCGGCGTGGTCTTCGAGACCCATCCCGAGGTCAGCTTCGCGGTCCTGTCCGGTGCGCCGGCGGTCCATCGCAAGAAGGCCCGCGCGGGTCGGCAGGAGCGGCTGGACCTCCTGATCCGTGAAGGCCTGCCCGAAGCGCTCTTCGAGCCCCATCCCTTCAAGTCGTCTCTCTGCGCGCCTGATGATCTGGTTGATGCGGGACTGTGTGTTCTGACGGCCCAGAGAATCGCGGCGGGAGAAGCGCGACGCCTGCCCGACAGCCCTCCGGAAGACGGTCAGGGCCTAATCATGGCCATTCACGCCTAGACGCGCGGTCCAAGCTTGAAACCCGATGCGCGGGCCTATACCTGATCGCTCATGAGCACTGACATCCACGGACATCTCGCGTCGGGCTTCGAGCCGGTCGCCGAGGCCTTCAAAGAGAATTTTTCCGAACGCGGCGAGCTGGGCGCTGGCTTCACGCTGATCCGCGACGGAGAAATACTGGTTGATATTCACGCCGGTCACTCAGACCGCAAGGGCGAGCAGCCCTGGACGGCGGAGACAATTGTTCCGGTCTTCTCCACCGGCAAGGCGATCACGGCGTTGGTCGTGGCCTGGCTCGTTGATCAGGAGCGGCTCGATTATGACGCGCCGGTCGCAGAGGTCTGGCCGGAATTCGCTCAGGCGGGCAAGGGCGAAGTCACCCTGGCCCAGGCCCTGTCCCATCAGGCGGGTCTGCCGGGCTATCCCGAAGAGATGGAGCCGTCCGACTGGTTTGACCGCGAGCTGATGGAAAGCCGGTTCGCCGCGATGGCGCCCATGTGGCCGCTGGGGGAAGGCTCCGGCTATCACCCGATCAGCTACGGCGTGATTGCGGATGCGGTGGTGCGCCGGGCGGACGTGAAAGGCCGCACGGTGGGCGCCATCCTGCGCGAGGAGATCTGTGGTCCGCGCGGCATCGATTTCCATATTGGCGTGCCTGAAAGCGAGCACGAGCGGGCGGCCGAGCATGTCCTGCCGCCCCGTCCGCCGCATCTGGGCTCCATGACGCCTGAAAAGTCCGCGGCTTTCCTGAAGCCCTGGTCCTCGCCCGGTCGGCGCGGAACCGCCGCCTGGCGCTCCGCCGAGCTGCCCGCCGCCAATGGCCATGGCACGGCGACCGCCATCGCCCGGCTGATGGCGCCGTTCGCCACTCAGGGGCGCCTTGATGATGCGGCCTTCGTGTCCGGCGCGGTGATTGAGGCGGCGATGAAGGAACGCGTGCACGGGCCGGACCGGGTTCTGCCCTTTGATCTGTCCTTTGCGGCCGGCGTGATGATCAACCGCGAGTCTGGCGCATTCGGGCCGGAGCCAAAGGCTGTGGGGCATTACGGCTTTGGCGGCTCATGCGGCTTTGCGGACCCGGAACGGGGCGTGTCCGGCGCTTATGTGATGAACCGGCAGATGGATGTGCTGGTAGGCGATGCCCGCGCCAAGGCCCTGATCGAGGCGGCCTATCGCTGCCTCTAAAGCCCGTCAGGCGCTCTCATGAAAAAGACGCCGCGCGAGAGGCCTCGCGCGGCGTCTTGCTTCAGGCGGGAAAGCGATTAGTCCATCGCCTTCAGGTTGACCGCTTTGGGGCCTTTGCCGCGGCGATCCGGTTCAGTTTCAAATTCAATGCGTTGGCCGTCGCGCAGATCGTTCAGGCCGGCATCCTTGACGGCGGTGATGTGCACGAACACATCCTTGTCGCCTTCATCCGGCGTGATGAAGCCGAAGCCCTTCTCGGTATTGAAGAATTTAACGGTACCCGTAGTCATGGGTAGGAGTCCTTTCCCGTCCGTCCGCGCAGCGTCCCACGCCAGTAGTAAGTGCACACGGCGTCCCGCGCACAGCGTGCGGATTGCGGTCGGGGAAGGCAAAGTCAGAGGCGATAGGCACTCGGGTCTTCCATACTCTTCACCGGGCCTTGTTCAAGCCGCTCGTGCCCGAATACTATGCCTGAAAACGCCCCCCTTCACAAGCAAAGCCTAAGCGTGCGATCGCTCTGGACTAGGGCCTGACAGGTGAGCCGAAGAACACGAAGATTCATAAGCGCTAAGTCTCGCGCGCCCCGCTCGGGCGGGTCCGATCCGGGCGCAATGATCCGCCTGTCTGGATTCGGCGCGGCCTTTCTCGTGATGATTGCGGTCGGCGCCGGATTTCACGGCGAACGGGTCACCGCCGCTGCGGCGCGCCTGATGAGCGGACTCGCCCCGCTTGTCGAACCGGTGCTCTGGGGGATCAGCCTGGCGGAGATGGGCGCGGGATTTCTGGTGCTCGCCGTTTTCGGGATCGCGGTCTGGCGCGGCTTTAAAGGTTAAGCCGCCAGGTGCTCCAGGACAGAAGGAGCGCGAAGGCCTGCCAGGCGACGAGCGGGAGCATCAGGACGCCCGCCAGCCATGCGGCGCGGAAGGCGGCCAGGGTCACCGGTATGCACAGAAGCAGCGAGACCACTGTCACATAGAAGCCGTTGGCGACGCTTTGCAGGCCGAAATAGCCCAGCGTCCACCCCATGCAGACGACATACTGGGTGATGATGGCGAGCCTGGCGAAATCCTTGTGCCGGTCATCGCCATAGCGATCCACAATGAAGGCGGCCAGCGCCATGAGGGCGAAGAGGCCGACCCAGACCGAGCCGATCACCGCGCCGGAAGGCGACCAGTCCGGGTTCTCCAGCGTGCGCGACCACTGAATGGCCGGACCGGTGAAGATCCAGGCGTTCAGCGCCAGAGCGGCGCCGACAAAGATGAAGAGGTACAGGGCCAGACGGCCAAACGCGGGACGGGATTTGCGGAAGATGTTCGTCGCCACGGATCGCCTCCTCTGCGCGGTCCCGTCCGGATACGCCCTGAACACTAGCATGGTTTACGTCCCCGGCCAGAGTGCAAGCGCCCACGCCGCTGTAAGGTCACAATCGCTTGAGGCGAGACGCAGCTGCTATGCCTGATGCAGCGGACGGGGCATGATCGGGGTGAAACCCGGCCCTGACGCCGCCAAGCCTTCAAGGACTGTCTCATGTTGCGTATCGGTCTCGCCCTGTGTCTGGCGCTGTCTGCCTTCCTTGTAAGCGCCCAGGCGCAAAGTCCGGTCGAGGCGGCCGCTGACGCCGCAGCCTCTTTTGGTCCGGCAGTGGGCGAACGCGTTCCGGCGTTTGAGGGGGTGGATGCGCAGGGCCAGACGCGCACTCTCGCAAACCTGGCCGG
Source organism: Oceanicaulis sp. UBA6590 (assembly GCF_002433705.1). Taxonomy (NCBI): domain Bacteria; kingdom Pseudomonadati; phylum Pseudomonadota; class Alphaproteobacteria; order Maricaulales; family Maricaulaceae; genus Oceanicaulis; species Oceanicaulis sp. UBA6590. Next base: position 11,071 of record NZ_DJIQ01000045.1, on the reverse strand, counting down.
AGAGAATGGCCTTGTCCTGTACTTCAACCGGTCGCTCGACTGGTGCCCGATCTGCCTGCGGCAGACCCTCGAACTGCAGACCCATGTGGACGCCTTCGACGCCGCCGGCTGGCCCGTTGCGGTGCTGACCTATGATCCGGCGGAAACGCTGGCGCAGGCAGCGGAGCGTCGCGGGCTGAGCATGACGCTTCTGTCCGATGAGGGCAGCGCGATCATTGACGCCTTTGGCGTGCGCGACCCGATCTATGCTGACCCCGATCATCTGGCCCATGGCGTGCCTTACCCCATCACGTTCGTCATTGATCGCGACGGGATTGTCGTCGCCAAGTTCTGGCACGAAGCCGGTCTGGGCCAGCAGCGCGGCTACGCCACCCGCATCTCCGCCGAGGATGTGCTGGCGGCGGTTCAATCGCGCTAGCCTTGCGCCCCGGGTCGCAATGGGGACACTCGGCGCTGAACCGAGGAGAGCCCCATGACCGACGGACCTGTTCTGGAAACCGAACGCCTGCGCCTGCGCGTGCCGCAAGAACGCGACCTGTCGGGCTTCATCAGCCTGATGAGTGATGAGGTCGCCGCGCGTCATATCGGCGGGGTGATGACGGAGCCGCTGATCTGGCGGCAGATGTGCGCCATCATCGGGCACTGGGTCGTGCGCGGGTACGGGTTCTTTTCCGTGGAGGAGAAGGCGACCGGCGACTGGGTCGGCCGGGTCGGCCCATGGGCGCCCCATGGCTGGCCCCAGCGTGAGGTCGGCTGGTCAATCACCCGCACGCACTGGGGCAAGGGCTATGGCCCGGAAGCGGCGGTCGCCACGATGGACTTCGCCTTTGATGAACTGGGCTGGGACAGCGTCATTCATCTCATCGTTCCCGAGAACGTCAATTCCAAGGCTGTCGCCCGCAAGCTGGGCTCGGTTGATCTGGGCCGCAGAGCGGAGGTGCCCGGCTTCGGCGTGGAGGCGGAGGTCTGGGGGCAGTCGCAGGCGGACTGGGCTGTCAACCGCGATCGACTGGGTCGCTAGAACCAGCCAGCCTCCCTCAAGGCCGGATAATAGGTGCGGCTGACCGGAGCTTCGAGACCATCCCTCAGGATCAGAACGCCCCGGCCATCGCCCTTGCGGACTTCGGTCACCGCGGCCCGCGCCACCCACCAGGACCGATGCGTGCGCGCGCCCTCCAGCGCGTCGCAAGCGGCGACGGCGTCAGACAGGCGCATCAGGATCAGCGCCTCTCCGCTTTCGGTGCGGATGCGCAGATAGTGATCCTCGGCCGTCATGGACCAGATTTCGGCCTGTCTGAGCCGCAGCGGCAGCTTCTCTGTCAGGGCGGCGCCGGCCCGGGGCGGCTCTTGGGCTCCATGCCGGCGTTTGCCGGTCAGCGCGTCCACCACGTAGACCACGGCTGTGGCGAAGCTCGAAATGAACAGCACGAGAAAATAGGTCAGCGCCAGCTCAGCCGCGCTCAGCCGGAAGTTGAAGCCGGCATTGACGAATGCGACGCCGAACGTGACCGGTATGGAGACGCCCGCGGCGGTCAGCGCATAGATGCTCCACTCGGGCGCCCGGGGCAGGAAGCGCGGCAGCACATGTCCCAGCGTGAAGCCCACACAGGCGCCGAGGGCGATGAAGCTGGTCCAGTAGACCCAGACCCAGGGCCAGCCCAGCGTGTTGGAGCCGAACGGGCCCATGATCGCCAGAAAGGTGCCCAGCCCCAGAGTCATCAGCCCGGGCTGCACGAGCGCGCCTGCGAGTGTCCTGACCCTGTCCTGCATGACTGAAGCGTTCACCCCCGTTCGCGAAGCGTGAACGGCAGGTTGGCTGCAACTCGCGAAGAGGTCCAGTCCGCTCGCGCAGAACCGCTTTTCGCAGCCTCCCCGTCCGTCCAGCAAGAGAGCGCGCCGCAGCACCAGTTGTCACCGACTGCGGCCTCTCGCAGGAAAGGATGCTCCCATGAATCACAAGACGCTCAAGACCGTCGCGCTCGCCAGCGCCGCCCTCTTCGCGTTGCACTTCGCCCCCGCCGCGCAAGCCCAGAGCGAGGAGGGCGCCGAGAGCGCCGCTCTCTCTCTGGTCATCGACGGGCTGAATTCGGAAACCGGTCGGGTCTGGGTCGGCGTCTATGACAGCGCCGACGCCTGGAATGCGCAGCAGGAAGTCAGGTCCCAATGGGTCGATATCACCAATGGACAGGCGACGGTGAGGCTAGAAGGCGTGCCGACCGGGCAAGTGGGCGTCCAGGTGTTCCATGACGCCAACGGCAATCTGGATTTCGACACGAACTTCGCCGGCATCCCGCGGGAGCGCTACGGCTTCTCCAACAACCCCCGTCCCCGTTTCCGCGGCGCGAACTGGGATGAGGCTGTCTTCGTGCTGGCGCCGGGAGAGACCCGCGACATGGCGATCACCCTGCATGGAGTTCGAGGATGAATATCGAGGCTTTCCTGAACGCGCCGCTGCATATCCAGGTCCATGCGCTCGCCGCGCTGGGGGCGCTGGGGCTTGGCGTGGTCCAGTTGTCTGCGCCCAAGGGCACGATCCCGCATCGGGCGCTGGGATATGTCTGGGTCTGCCTGATGCTGCTGGTCGCAGGCACGGCGTATTTCATCCGCGGCGCGAGCGGACATTTCAGCCTGCTGCATCTTCTCATCCCGGTAACGGTGATCGGCGTGGTCTGGCTGTCCGTCCTGGCGCGCCGCGGGAATGTCAGACGCCATCGGTTCGCAGCGCTGGTCCTCATGGTCTCCGCGCTTGGAATTCCCGGCGCCGCCACCCTGATCCCGGGTCGCCTGATGCACGCGGTCATCTTCGGAGGCTAGACCCGGCGCAGCTGTCATTGACCTGACGCAAGGCCGCGCTACACCTGCTCTCACACGGTCTGGAGCGGGCCGGCATCTGTGAGGGTAATGAAATGTCGTCAAGCTGGATCAAACTCATGCTGGGCGTTGGCCTGTTCGCCCTGACCGCCTGCTCAGAGCCTGTGCCGGCGGACGCCACCGAGCCGGTCATGGCGCCCAGCCTCGTCTCGGCGGATGCGCCGCGCACGCCGGTCGAGGCGCTGGCGCCGTATTACGCCCAGCTTGATTATGTTGCGCCTGTGGCGCCCGAAGGTCCCGCCCTGCCAGGGGCAGATGCGGTGCTGACCTCGATCGCCTTCGGATCCTGCAATACCGCCCAGCGCGAAATCCCCATTCTGGCGACCATTGCGGGGGAGTCCCACGACCTCTTCATGTATGTGGGCGACAACGTCTATGGCGATGCGCGTTCCTACAACGCCGACCTGCCCGAGCTGCGCGAGAATTACGCCGCGCTGGCCGCCCGTCCGGAATTCCGGCTGCTGCGGTCGGCCCTGCCCATGCTCGCCACCTGGGATGACCATGATTACGGCATGAATGATCTGGGCCGTGATTTTCCCTTCAAGGGCTTCGCAGAGCAGCTCTTTCTCGACTTCTGGCGGGCCGAGGCGGACGATCCTCGCCGCCAGCGCGAGGGGATTTACGATGCGCGCGTGTTCGGACCGGAAGGCCAGCGCGTCCAGATCATCCTGCTCGATACGCGCTATTTCCGCTCTGACCTGACCCCGACCGACGAGCGCGGCGCCGTCGGCCGCGAGCGCTACATTCCCAGCGCCAATCCCGATCAGGACATGCTGGGCGCGGCGCAATGGGCCTGGCTGGCCGATCAGCTGGCGGAACCCGCCGATCTGCGTCTGATCGTCTCCTCCATCCAGGTGCTGGCCGACGGTCATGGCTGGGAAGCCTGGCGCACCATGCCGCTGGAGCGTGACCGCCTGTTCCGCCTGATCAATGAAAGCGGCGCGGAAGGCGTCGTGTTCGTCTCCGGCGACCGCCATTCCGCGGGGCTGTATCGCCGGGATGATGTGGCGAGTTACCCGCTTTACGAGATCACCTCCTCGGCGCTGAACATGTCGTTCGCGGACGAGAACAATGAGCCTGGCCCCAATCGTCTGGGCGCGATGTATGCACCGGAAAACTACGGCGTCATCGCTATTGACTGGGATCAGGGACGCCTCAGCCTCCAGATCCGGGACATGGAGGGCGCGCCCGTGCGTCAGGAAAGCGTCAGCCTGTCCGCCATCGGAGCCCGCTGACCCGAAGGCCGCCGGTCCGCGCCGGATTGCTGCGAGGTCCTGATGCGGGCAGAATGGCTGTCGGGGGAACGCCATGAAAGACGCCAGTCAGTTTGAACGCCTGTTTCTGGGCGCCGGAGAGGCCGCGGGCCCCGGCGCCGGACTCGCGCCGCCCGAGCCGGTCGCCCGGTCGGTCCGGGGGGCTGGCGCCAGCCTTCTGGATGCTGTGCTGGGCGCTGCGGTGCGGTCCGTTCTGATCCTTCAGATGTGGAGCTGGTCGCGGGCGAATGCGGCGGCGGTGGAGGACCCTCTGTCCTGGCGGGCCTGGGTGACGCCGAGTGACGGGCTGGAAACCGCGGCCCGGATCTGGACCATGGGGCAGGTGGACGCCGGTTTCGCCGCCTTCCTGCTGCTGGCGGTCGCAACGCTCGCCAGCCTGAGCCTGACGCTGGGTTTTCTGACGCGCCTGACCGGGATTGCGGTCTTTCTGGGGACGCTGTGGCACATGCTGTTCATTCTGCCCGAAGCCTTCACCTCAACGGTGGCGTATCTGGCGCTCGGGCTGTATCTGATCCTGCGCGGCGCCGGGCCGCTCTCTCTGGACTGGGCGCTTGCGCGTCTGGCGCGCCTGGCCTGACCGCACGGCTTGCCTTGCGCAGCCCCTCATGATGACCTTGACGCAGATGCGCCGATCCAGACCGTAAGGGCCGCCCCATGCTGATCTATCGCAATGTCGCCATGGTGATGGTCGCGACCCTGTTCCTGCAGGCCGCCATGGGCGCTCTGGGCGTGGCCTTGCCGCTGGCGATGAGCGGCGCCGGCTGGGGACGTCCGGCCATTGGTGCAGTGATCGCCGCGTTCGGGGCCGGCTTCGCCCTGGGCGCCTGGTTGTCGCCGGGCATGATCCGCTCGGTGGGCCATATTCGCGCCTATGCCGGCTATGCCGGAGGCGCAGCGGCCCTGACCCTGATGCTGTCGCTGGGCGACCATTTCCTGTGGTGGCTGATCACGCGCTTCGGGTTCGGGATTTGCGCGGCCGGTCTGTTCGCCGTTGCGGAAAGCTGGATCGCGGACGCGACGCCCAGCGAGCGCCGCGGCGCGGTGATCTCGGTCTATCAGATTATTGGCCGCGCCGGTCTGATCGCAGGGCCCTTCCTGATCGCCCTGCCGGGTTTTGACGCGCGCGACGGCTTCATCATGGCGGGCGCCGCCATGGCGCTCGCGCTGACGCCAATCGTGTTCACCCGGCGCGCCCAGCCCAGCCTGCCCACGGGCGAGACCGTGCCGGTGACGCGGCTGTTCTCCATCGCCCCCGCCGCCGCTGCGGCCGCCTTCACCGCCGGATTGCTCAATTCGGGCGTGCTGGGCTTCATGCCGATCTGGGCGGGATCGCTGGATCCGCTCAATGCGGCTGGCGGCGCGGCGCTCCTGATGGCGGTGATCTATCTGGGCTCGATGGTGACCCAATGGCCGGCCGGGATCATCTCCGACAAGATGGACCGGCGCCTGGTGATCGCGGCGCTGTCGATCATGAGCGGCTGTTTCGCCCTGATCCTGGTGGTCATGCCCAATCCGGACCTGTTGCTGGCCGCGATCCTGGTGGGTTTGTGGGGCGCCGCAAGCCTGGCCTATTATTCCGTGGCCGTCGCGCATGCGGCGGACCGGTCTCGGGTGGAGGAGCTGCCCGCCATCGCATCGGGCATGCTGCTGGTCTGGGCCGCGGGCTCGACGCTGGGACCCATCGTGGCGGGCATCGCCTATTCCGGACCGCTGGGGCCGCGCGGGCTGTTTCTGTTCGCCGCTGTCGTCAGCTGCATCCTGGCCGCCGGCATGATGTGGCGTCGCCGGGCCCGCAAGCCGGTCAGCGAGGATGAGCGCCAGCCCTTCGTCAACCTGCAGGCCACCTCCGCCGAGCTGGCCGAGATCGAGGCCCCTGAAGACGAGCTTGATCGCGTATGATGATGGCGCTTGTCATAGCCCTGCCTGCCCTGGCGGGCGCGCTGGCCGCGTTCGCCCTGCGCCGCAGGCTGGCCGCGCTCGGCTTCATGACCTGGCTGGGCTGGATGATGATCGGGGCCGGCGCTCCGGTCCTGCTGGGCCAGGTCATCGCCCTGGGGCTGACGGACACGGCGGCCGCCATGGCGGAAGGGTGTGAGTTTGCAGGCCCGGACGCCTGCAGAACCGCCGGGCTCTACTTCGTCCTGCCCCTGGCGGCGGGGCTGTGCGCAGGGCTCGGCTGGGCCGCAGGCGCCCTCAGCGTGCGCTTCGCTAAGGCAAAAGACACGATCTAGGTCTAAAGAGAGGGGAATGCTGCGTTGCGCCAGCCCGCTCGGGTGCTATAACGCCGCCTGTCCGCCTAGGTGCGGGTGTTTCTCGCCCGCATCCCCCTCAGCTCTGTGCGAGAGATATTGCTCCATGAACATTCACGAGCACCAGGCGAAAGCCCTGTTGAAATCCTACGGCGCGCCTGTCGCCGAAGGCGTTGCTGTGTTTTCCGTCGAAGAGGCTTCCAAAGCCGCTGACCAGCTTCCCGGCCCGCTCTGGGTGGTGAAGTCCCAGATCCACGCCGGCGGCCGCGGCAAGGGCAAGTTCAAGGAACTGCCTGCTGACGCCAAGGGCGGCGTGCGCCTCGCCTTCTCCAAGGAAGACGTGGCCAAGAACGCTAAGGAAATGCTCGGCAACACGCTGGTCACCCACCAGACCGGCCCCGAGGGCAAACAGGTCAATCGCCTGTACATCGAAGACGGCGCGGATATCTCCACCGAGCTCTATCTCTCGCTTCTGGTGAACCGTGAAACCGGCCAGGTGGCCTTCGTGGTCTCCACCGAAGGCGGCATGGATATCGAGCAGGTCGCCGAAGAGACCCCCGAGAAGATCCTGACCGTGAACATCGACCCGACCACGGGCGTGACCGCAGACGACGCCTCCAGGATCGCCAAGGCGCTGGAGCTTGAGGGTCAGGCGCGCGACGACATGCTGTCGCTGGCGCCAATCCTGTACAAGGCGTTCACCGAGAAGGACATGAGCCTTCTGGAGATCAACCCGTTGATCGTCATGGAAAACGGTCGTCTGCGCGTTCTGGACGCCAAGGTGTCCTTTGACGGCAACGCCCTGTTCCGCCACGACGACATCCGCGAGCTGCGCGACCTCACCGAAGAGGACGACAAGGAAATCGAGGCGTCCAAATACGACCTCGCCTATATCGCGCTCGACGGCGATATCGGCTGCATGGTGAACGGCGCGGGCCTCGCCATGGCGACCATGGACATCATCAAGCTCTATGGCGCAGAGCCGGCCAACTTCCTCGATGTGGGCGGCGGCGCCTCCAAAGAGAAAGTGACCGCAGCCTTCAAGATCATCACGGCCGATCCGAACGTCAAAGGCATCCTCGTGAACATCTTCGGCGGCATCATGCGCTGCGACGTCATCGCCGAAGGCGTGGTCGCGGCTGTGAAGGAAGTCGGCCTGAAGGTTCCGCTGGTGGTGCGCCTTGAAGGCACCAATGTGGACCTGGGCAAGAAGATCCTCAACGAAAGTGGTCTCGACATCACTTCGGCTGACGATCTCGACGACGCCGCGAAGAAAATCACCGCTGCTGTGAAGAAGGCCTAAGCCATGTCAGTTCTCGTCAACAAAGACACCAAAGTCATCGTTCAGGGCCTGACCGGCAAGACCGGCACCTTCCACACCGAACAGGCGCTGAACTATTACGGCACCAAGATGGTCGCCGGCGTGCACCCCAAGAAGGGCGGCGAAAGCTGGACCTCGGGTCTGGACGGCTCCGCAACCCTGCCGATCTACGCGACCGTGGGCGACGCCAAGGAAGCCACCGGCGCCACTGCGTCCGTGATCTATGTCCCGCCGGCTGGCGCTGGCGCGGCCATTATCGAAGCCATTGATGCGGGCATCGAGCTGATCACCTGCATCACCGAAGGCATTCCGGTGATGGACATGGTCAAGGTGAAAGCTCGCCTCGAAAAGTCCAACTCGCGCCTTCTGGGCCCGAACTGCCCGGGCGTCCTGACGCCGGAAGAGTGCAAGATCGGCATCATGCCGGGCTCCATCTTCAAGAAGGGCTCGGTCGGCGTCGTCTCGCGCTCCGGCACCCTGACCTATGAAGCGGTTTTCCAGACCTCCAATGCGGGCCTGGGCCAGACCACGGCTGTCGGCATCGGCGGCGACCCGGTCAAGGGCACCGAGTTCATCGACGTGCTGGAGATGTTCCTCGCGGACGACGAAACCAAGTCGATCATCATGATCGGCGAGATCGGCGGCTCCGCCGAAGAAGACGCGGCCCAGTTCCTCAAGGACGAAGCCAAGAAGGGCCGCAAGAAGCCGATGGTCGGCTTCATCGCGGGCCGCACCGCGCCTCCGGGCCGCACCATGGGCCATGCCGGCGCCATCGTGTCCGGTGGCAAGGGCGGCGCTGAAGACAAGATCGAGGCCATGAAGGCGGCGGGCATCGTCGTCTCCGACAGCCCGGCGCGTCTCGGCGACACCCTGGTCGAGGTCCTCAAGGGCTAGGACTTCGGTCGCCTGAAAAGACAGACCCCCGCCCGGCGATCCGGGCGGGGGTTTTCTTTGGCGCCTAGCCAAAAGTCGCATCGGCGGGCGGGTTGAGCGGTTGTATGGGGATTTGCGCGCCCCGCAGACGCCCCGATTGCAGTAAAATCGGCGTGGTTTTACCGATTTGCGGCGCTTCGGTCTTCTATTTCTTAACTAACAGGCATAAATGTCGGGTCAAACCATATGCACGCGTCCGTTCCGGCGCGTGTTTCCCTTAGATGCCGATTGAATGGCGCCATGGCTGACGAACGCTCCCCCCAAAACCAGACTTTCCTGGACACCTCGTTCCTTTTTGGCGGCAACGCCGTCTATCTCGAGCAAATGGCGGCGAACTACGCTGCCGACCCGGCTTCCGTGCCGGAGAGCTGGCGGGCCTTCTTTGAAGAGGTGGGGGACGCCCCCGCCGAGGCCAGCCAATCCGCCAAGGGCCCGTCCTGGAAACGCAAGGACTGGCCGCGCCCGGCCAATGGCGAACTGGTCACCGCGCTCGGCGACATCGAGAGCGCGACCATGGCGCTGCCGGACGCCGTCGCCCAGCACAAGGGCTCCGGCGCGTCTCCGGAAGAGGTCCACAAGGCGGTCAAGGATTCCATCGCCGCGATCATGCTGATCCGCGCCTATCGCATGCGCGGTCACCTGGCGGCGGATCTTGATCCCCTGAAACTGACGAGCTTCGGCCAGCAGCCCGAGCTGGATCCGGCGACCTATGGTTTCGGATCCGACGATCTCGATCGCGAGATCTTCATCAACGGCTATCTGGGGCTGGAGACGGCGACCGTCCGTCAGATGCTCGATATTCTCAAGCGCACCTATTGCTCCACCTTCGGCGTGGAGTTCCAGCACATCTCCAATCCCGAAGAGAAAGCCTGGCTGCAGGAGCGCATCGAGGGACCGGACAAGGAAATCGCCTTCTCTAAGGAAGGCAAGATCGCCATCCTCAAGAAGATCATCGAGACGCAAGCCTTCGAGAACTTCCTGCACAAGCGCTATCCGGGCACAAAACGCTTCGGCATTGACGGCGGCGAAAGCCTGATCCCGGCGCTGGAGCAGATCATCAAGCGCGGCGGCGCGCTGGGGGTGAAGGACATCATCCTGGGCATGCCGCACCGCGGTCGTCTCAACGTGCTCGCGGCAGTGATGGGCAAGCCCTATCACGTGATCTTCCACGAGTTCCAGGGCGGCGACACGCTCGGCCAGGTCGATTACGCCTCGGGCGACGTGAAGTATCACCTGGGCTCATCCTCCGACCGCGAGTTTGACGGCAACAAGGTTCACCTGTCGCTGACCGCCAACCCGTCCCACCTCGAGGCGGTGAACCCGGTCGTGCTGGGCAAGGCCCGCGCCAAGCAGACCCAGTTCCGCCGTGATGAAGGCGATGGCTCGAACTATGCCGAGAAGGTGCTCCCGCTGCTGCTGCACGGCGATGCGGCCTTCGCCGGTCAGGGCGTGGTAGCGGAATGCTTCGGCCTGTCGGGCCTGCGCGGACACCGCACAGGCGGCGCGATCCACTTTGTGGTGAACAACCAGATCGGCTTCACCACCGATCCCAAGGACAGCCGGTCCTCGCCCTATCCGTCCGATGTGGCGCTGATGGTGCAGTCGCCGATCTTCCACGTGAACGGCGATGATCCCGAGGCCGTGACCTTTGCCACGAAAGTTGCTGCGGAATACCGCCAGCGCTTTGGCAAGGATGTGGTCGTGGACATGTTCTGCTACCGCCGTTACGGCCACAATGAGGGCGATGATCCGAGCTTCACCCAGCCGATCATGTACAAGACCATCGCCAAGCATCCCACGACGCTGGAGCAGTATGGCGAGCGCCTGATCAAGGAAGGCGTGGTCACCCAGGACGAGATCGACGGCTGGGTCGAGGAGTTCGCGCAATTCCTCGATGACGAGTTCGAGAAGGCCAAGTCCTACAGCCCGAACCGCGCGGACTGGCTGGATGGCGTCTGGCAAGGTCTCGGCCTGCCCGAAGAGGATGACCGCCGCGGCCAGACGGCTGTTGAGGCGAGCGTTCTCAAGGACATCGCTGACAAGATGACGACGATCCCCGAGGATATCGCCATCCACAAGACGCTGAACCGCGTGATCGCCAACCGTCGCAAGGCCGTGCTCGAGGACGAGAATGGCATCGATTGGGCGACGGCGGAGCATCTGGCCTTCGGGTCGCTGCTCAAGGAAGGCTTCCCGGTGCGTCTGTCCGGCCAGGACTGCGGCCGCGGCACCTTCTCCCAACGCCACTCTCACGTGATCGACCAGGAGACGGAAGAGCGCTACACCCCGCTGAACAATCTGGGCGGTGATCAGGCGCGCTATGAAGTCATCGACTCCATGCTCTCAGAGGAAGCCGTGCTCGGTTACGAGTATGGGTACACCCTGTCGGCTCCCAACTCGCTGGTGATGTGGGAAGCCCAGTT
>NZ_DJIQ01000039.1:74767-80588 GCF_002433705.1 Oceanicaulis sp. UBA6590 | reverse complement strand
CTACAAGGCGCTCGACAACCTCGGCGCCTTCCAACGCTGGTTCGGTGTCCAGCCCAACACCAAAGCCGCCACGCTGATCTTCGGCTTCTTCCACGGCCTCGGCCTGGCAACCAAGATCCTCGATTACGACATCGCCTCGGAGGGCCTGGTGCCGAACCTGCTGGCGTTCAATGTCGGCGTCGAACTGGGGCAGATCATGGCGCTGGCCGTGATCCTGATCGCCATGGGCTGGTGGCGCCGCCAGCCGTCGTTCTGGCGCCACGCCTACACGGCCAACGTCGTGATGATGTCCATGGGGTTCATCCTCATGGGGTATCAGCTGACCGGCCTCTTCCTCACGTCCTGATCTTACGGAGACAGACATGCACAACGCACAGAAACCCGCCCTCGAAGACCTGCCCACCAGCCGCCAGCTGCTGAAGTCGACGGGCATCGCCGCTGCCTCGGCTGTCGCCATCTTGGTGACCGTCGTCCTGCCTGCGGAATACGGCATCGACCCGACCCGCGTCGGCGGCCTCCTTGGCCTGACCGAGATGGGCGAGATCAAGCAGGAGCTGGCCGAGGAAAAGCGCCTCGACGAGATGAGCGCGATTGAGCCCCGCTCCAGCCTCTGGTCCGATCTGGCCGGGCTTTTCGTCAGCAGCGCCGCCGCGCAGGAGGCACCGGTCTGGCGCGATGAAACGACCTTCACGCTCGCGCCCGGCGACACGGCCGAATGGAAAATGGAGATGACCGAGGGCCAGACCGCGCAATACCTGATGACCGTCGAAGGCGGCCGGGTGAACTTCGACCTGCACGGACACGGCGGCGGCAACTCCGTCACCTACGAAAAGGGCCGCGGCTCGACCGGTGAGGAAGGCGAGTTCACCGCCGAGTTCGACGGCGACCACGGCTGGTTCTGGCACAACCGCGATAATTCGGATGTGACTGTCCGGGTTCAGGTCCGCGGCGATTACCAGGTGTTCAAGGACGCCAGCTGACACACCGGAGCAGCCATTCATGCGTCACGCAGCGAAGGTCGGCTCTCCGCCGATTCTGTGGAAAAACACCCGTTTGCTGGCGCAGAATGCGGCGCCCAGATTTGAGCGCGAGCGCCTTTCCTGTCAGGCTTTTCGCGGTTGCTGCGGTGCAGGAAGGAGCTTGGCCATCTTGCGGAGGTTTTGGGCGGTTGCGGCCAGGAGGAATTCGTCATTTGCGCCGCATGGGCCACGTAATCGGAGCCGGTTCAGGCCCAAGATCCGTTTGAGGTGGGCGAAGAGCATCTCGACCTTCTTCCTCAGCTTCATCGAGATGACGTATTGCTCGGTTTTGGCGATGTCGCGGGCGACCTGCCGGGCATCCTCATGTTATTCACGGGTGATCTTGCGCGCATCCGCGTTGGGGCAGCACTTTGCCTTGGATGGACAGGCCTGGCAGACCTCTTTCAGCGCCCGATAGCGCGCTGTTCCCTTGCCTGTCGGCCCCCGGTTCGGGTCGGAATAGTTCCGGCGGAATTGCTTCAGCTCGTGCCCCTCGGGGCAGAGGTATTGGTCGTTTGCAGCGTCCCACTCGAAGTCGGCGCGGGTCCAGGTGCCATCGCTGCGTCCAGACTTGTCGAGGACAGGAATGTGGGGCGCGATTTTGCGGTCGACCAACCAGCCCAGCATTGGAGCGGTTCCGTAGGCGGCGTCTGCAATCAGACGCTCGGGATGGAGGTCGAACCTGGCTTTGACGCGCCCCAACATGGTCTTGGTTGAACCGACTTCGGCTTGCCGGTTGGACCGCGTCGCTTCAACATCCACGATGACGCCGTGGTCCGTGTCGATCAGGTAATTGTCGGAATAGCTGAAGAATGCCGGTCCCTTACGGGCGGCCGTCCATTGGCTGGCCGGGTCGGAATGCGACGTGAACTTGGGCTGCACCTCGCTGGCGGCACCGAACGCCGCCTCATCCAGGGTGGCGAGATACTCACGCACAGCGCGGGGCGCGTCGTCCGGATCGACCTGCGCCGGATCCCACTCTTCCTTTGGTGTCGAGTTCTGCTTGTTGGCATCGGCCTCAATCAGACTGGCGTCGATGGCCATGCGCTGGCCGCTGACCAAGCCCTCTTCGATACAGCGGGCCACCGTGGTCTCAAACAGGTGCCGCAGCAGTTCGCTGTCGCGGAACCGTCCATGCCGGCTCTTGGAAAATGTCGAGTGATCCGGGACGCGATCGCTAAGGTCGAGGCGGCAAAACCACCGGTAGGCAAGGTTCAGATGCACCTCCTCGCAGAGCCGCCGTTCTGACCGGATGCCGAAGCAATAGCCCACCAGAAGCATCCGGATTAGCAGCTCGGGATCGACCGAAGGCCGACCGGTGTGGCTGTAGAAATCGGCAAGGTAGGTGCGGATCCCGGACAGGTCGACGAACCGATCAATGGAGCGCAGCAGGTGGTTCTGCGGAACATGATCCTCAAGCGAGAACTCGTAGAACAGCGCCGGTTGCGCCTCCTGCCGCGGTCCCATCATCGCCGATCCTCCCACCCTCTTCAGGAATTGAATCAGCCGACGGCCCTTCGATCAAGCGCGAGTTTTTCAACAAAATACGCCCGAAACCACCAAGTTCGCATGACGGTTGCCACGACGCCTTCCTTCTGAAGTGGATCTGGAGGCAAAGTCGCCGTTTTCCTGTCTTTACACGCCACGCTACTACCCCCTCGGAAACCTGTTGAGCTGTAGGCATTTACGGCTTTCTTAATCGACCCCGATCCAGGGCGGCCTGTTGGAGGCGCCCGCAAGGGAACGGGGCCGGCATGGGAAAGACTGATCAGAGACCAGAGGTGATCCGGAGAGGCGCGCGGATGCTGCGCACCGCGCTCGGGCCGGCGATCGCCGGGTTTCTGGACGACCCCATGACCGTCGAGGTGATGCTCAACCCCGATGGGCGGCTCTGGGTCGACCGACTTTCCGAGGGGCTGGCCGACAGCGGCAAGATGCTGAGCGCAGCAGACGGCGAGCGCATCGTTCGACTGGTCGCGCACCATGTCGGCGTCGAAGTTCATAGCCTGTCCCCGCGCGTTTCCGCGGAACTGCCGGAAACCGGCGAGCGCTTCGAGGGGCTGTTGCCTCCCGTGGTCGCGGCGCCGACGTTCGCCATCCGCAAACCCGCCGTCGCCGTCTTCACCCTCGAAGATTATGTCATCGCCGGAACCATGACCTTTATGCAGGCCGAGGCGCTGCGCCAGGCGGTTGCGACCCGTGCCAATATCCTGGTGGCGGGGGGTACCTCGACCGGCAAGACCACGCTGACCAATGCACTGCTCGCCGAGGTGGCCAAGACCTCCGATCGCGTCGTGATCATCGAGGACACCCGAGAGCTTCAATGCGCCGCGTCGAACCTCGTGGCGATGCGCACCAAGGACGGTGTTGCCAGCCTGTCCGATCTGGTCCGGTCCTCGCTGCGCCTGCGCCCCGATCGTATTCCGATCGGTGAGGTGCGTGGCGCCGAGGCGCTTGACCTGCTCAAAGCCTGGGGCACCGGCCATCCCGGCGGCATCGGCACCATCCATGCCGGTACCGGGATCGGCGCGCTGCGTCGTCTCGAGCAACTCATCCAGGAAGCCGTCGTCACTGTGCCGCGGGCCATGATCGCGGAGACCATCGATCTCGTGGCCGTCCTGGCCGGGCGCGGTTCCGCGCATCGTCTGGCCGAACTTGCCCGCGTCGAGGGCCTGGGGCCGGAGGGCGACTACCGGATTTCACCTTTCATTTCAGAACCCACCACTCACGAACCAGGAGACCTCGAATGATCCGTCACGCCCTGCGCATCCGCCAGCACATCGCCACCGCGGCCACCGCCACCTATGTCAGCCTGTTCATCGCCCCGGTCGCTCATGCCTCCGGTTCTTCCATGCCCTGGGAAGCGCCGCTGCAATCCATCCTCGACTCCGTCGAGGGGCCGGTGGCCAAGATCGTGGCGGTGATCATCATCATCGTCACCGGTCTGACACTGGCCTTCGGCGATACCGGCGGCGGATTCCGGCGCCTGATCCAGATCGTGTTCGGCATCTCCATCGCCTTTGCGGCCTCGTCCTTCTTCCTGAGCTTCTTCAGCTTTGGTGGCGGAGCGCTGATCTGATGGCGGTGAGTTTCGAGGTCCTCGACGCAGTTCCGGGGTTCAGCGTTCCGGTCCACCGCGCGCTGACCGAGCCGATCCTCCTCGGCGGCGCACCGCGCTCGGTTGCCATCCTGAATGGCACGCTCGCCGGTGCGGTCGGCCTCGGGCTTCAGCTCTGGCTGGTCGGAATCCTGATCTGGGCCGTTGGCCACATCGCAGCTGTCTGGGCGGCCAGGCGCGATCCGCTCTTCGTCGAGGTCGCGCGCCGCCATTTGCGCATTCCCGGTTATCTCTCGGTGTGAACCCCCATGATGAATCTTGCTGAATACCGCCGCACCGCCTCGCGCCTCGCCGACTACCTGCCCTGGGTGGCGCTGGTCGGGGAGGGCGTGGTCCTCAACAAGGACGGCTCGTTTCAGAGGACGGCGAAGTTTCGGGGGCCCGATCTCGACAGCGCCGTCGCGGCCGAACTGGTCGCGGTCGCCGGCCGGCTGAACAACGCTTTCCGTCGCCTCGGTTCCGGGTGGGCGATCTTTGTGGAAGCACAGCGCTCTGAGGCCGCGACCTATCCGGTGAGCACCTTCCCGGATGCGGCATCGGCGCTGGTCGATGCCGAGCGCAAGGCCGGTTTCGAGGAGGAGGGGAGCCATTTCGTCTCCGGCTATTTCCTGACGCTCCTCTGGCTTCCGCCTGCCGAGGACGCGGCGCGTTCGGAGTCCTGGCTCTACGAGGGCCGCGAGACCTCGGGTGTGAACCCTTGGGAACAGGTGCGCGGCTTCATCGACCGCGCCGATCGCGTGCTGGCGCTGCTCGACGGCTTCATGCCGGACTGCCACTGGCTCGATGACGCCGCTACGCTGACCTACCTGCATTCGACGATTTCGACCAACCGGCACAGCGTGCGCGTGCCCGAGGTGCCGGTCTATCTCGACGCGCTCTTGCCTGACCAGCCGCTGGCCGGCGGCCTGGAGCCGCGCCTGGGCAATCACCATCTCCGCGTCCTGACGATCACCGGCTATCCCGGCGCCACGACCCCGGGCCTGCTCGACGAGTTGAATCGGCTGGCCTTTCCCTATCGCTGGTCGACCCGGGCCATTCTCATGGACAAGCTGGACGCAACCAAGCTGCTGACGCGGATACGCCGTCAGTGGTTTGCCAAACGCAAGAGCATCGCCGCGATCCTCAAGGAGGTGATGACCAACGAGCAATCCGCGCTGGTTGATACAGACGCGGCGAACAAGGCCGCTGACGCAGATATGGCCTTGCAGGAACTCGGCGCGGATCTGGCTGGCATGGCCTATGTCACGGCCACGATCACTGTCTGGGACGAGGACGTCCGCCGCGCTGACGAGAAACTGCGGCTGGTCGAGAAGATCGTCCAGTCCCGCGATTTCACCGTCATGGTCGAGACGGTCAACGCCGTCGATGCCTGGCTCGGAAGTCTGCCCGGCCATGCCTATGCCAATGTCCGGCAGCCACCGATCAGCACATTGAATCTCGCCCATATGATCCCGCTCTCGGCGGTCTGGGCGGGGCCGGAACAGGATGAGTATTTCGGCGACGCTCCGTTGCTCTACGCCAGGACCGAAGGCTCCACCCCGTTCCGGTTTTCTCTCCATGTCGGGGATGTCGGTCACACCCTCGTCGTCGGCCCGACCGGCGCGGGAAAGTCCGTGCTGCTGGCACTGATGGCGCTTCAGTTCCGCCGGTATCCGCGCAGCCAGGTCTTCGCCTTCGACTTCGG